>DATJSI010000141.1 GCA_035504215.1 Mycobacteriales bacterium | reverse complement strand
ACCGGGACACCTGCCCTTGGTAGGTGCGAAGCCAGAACCCGACGGAGTGCAGGACAAGCCCAGCCTCAGCCCACTCAGAGTGGAAGGTCGCTTGGGTCGAGGACAGGATGGCGCCCGCTGGCGTGAGCGAGTACAGCGTGTGCCGCAGCCGGATCGGTGCCGCCATCGTCTTGACGTTCCGAATGACGTTGAGGGGCTTGGCAAGTTCGTCCGCGGTGGGAACGGCGTGCCAACCGACCCAGTGACCGTGCGCATAGACGTCGAACTCGACTCCACCGGCGTCGTGCGGCAGCGCGGAACTGATCCTGACTTGCTTGCCGGTGGAGAGACTGACCCGATAGATCGCCCCGTGCGGCGTGGCGTACACGAGGTGGTCGCCCGACAGTGCGATCGCGTTGTAGCCGACCGCGGCAGGCACATGGGGCGCCGGCTTCACCTTGCCGGTGCTCGCGTCGTAGATGCTGGTGTTCCAGACGCCTGGAGGCGGCACTTCGCGCTGGAAGAGCACTCGATCACCGGCCGCCTGGATCGCACCCCACCCGATGGCATCCGGCACCGTATGCGTCTTGCCGTGGTACACGACGTGCAGAGTCGCCGTCTGGAGGGCGTCGTCATGGGGGTGGGGATCTGCGGTCGCGTACACCGACAGCACGCTCGTCCGAGCGAGCAGGTTGCCGGTGACGTTCTTTGCCGAGCCACCCAATAGCGTCGGCGCACCGGCGTGAACTGACCCTGAGCGCGCGGCGAGCCGTCGGGTGAAGACGGACTCGAGTTGACCGGCACGAGTTGCTAGCCGCTGGTCGTCGCTGTAGATGACCGAGGTCGGGGTCAACCGGAAGGCGTCCAGGGTTGCCGGAGAACGCTTTGCCCCAACCAGCGTGGTGACATCAACGTTGGAGCTCACCGACAGCAGCGACCTCTGCGTCGGTGATCCGTCCACCACGCCCCCGCCGTAAGCGCTCACCAACGGATACCAGAGGGGTGCGGCGTACGCCTGGGAGGTCGTGGCACCGTTGGCGAGGCTGTAGAGAGTGGCGTGCGCGTTCGGCTCCGGCACGATGAGACACGTCCATAGCAGGGTTGAGCCGGCGACCGCGAGCTTCGAGGGCGATGAGCAGCTACTGGTCGAGTCCACCGTCGGCGGCTCGCCGTCGAGGGGTTCCAGCATGGGGATGTAGGGCTCGAACGCGTTGGTGTCATCGTCGTAGTACGCGCTCGCGCACGCGGCATAGCTGCCGTTGACCTGCTCGCAGACGATGTTCGTCGAGGAGCCGAAGGGGTTGGGCAAGGCCGTGATGGTATGCGGAGACGCGAACGGCACCCAGGCGACGCGACCGACATTGTCGGAGACGACAACACCTTTGGAGTCGACGGCGGCGCTGAGGATGGCTAGGTGCACGGCAGTTGCAAACGGCTTGACCAAGGTCCGCGCCGCGCCGGCGAACGGCTTGATCCGCAGCACCGCAGTGCCGGTCGTATAGAGAATGCCGCCAGGTGCGGCCGACAGGTACGTGTCCCCGCTCGGCAACGTGATCTTCGTGCGGACACCGGTGGCCAGGTTCCAGGCGTAGGCCTCGTTGGTGATCGGTTCGTCGTCGTCGGTGAGAATCCCCGCGGCGAGCGTCGAGCCGGCGAGGGAGTAGCCAAGGACGGTGTCCGGCGGGGCAGCAAACCTGGACACCGTGCCCGTCTCGGAGCGGACGTAGAGCGGGCCGGGGTAGTTCGGCCCTCCTGCTGATTGGCTGAGGTTCACGTCGGAGGCCGACCGCCATTGGCGGCTGTACACGAGCAACTGGTTGGACCCGGCCAGTGGCGTCAACAGGTCGTACTGCGTGCTCGGGGAAGTCGGACTCAGTGCCACGACACGGGAGCTTTCGTTCGCCGACGCGCTCGAGAGCGGTAAAGCCGTCGCTGCCACGACCGCGATGACAGCCGCCGCCCTCGCGCCGAGCGTTCTCGTCATCAACCTCACCAATTCCCCGCCTCGCCGACATCCCTCCAACGCCTCCGCCTCCCGAAAGGTTGACGGACGTCCTCGGCCATATGGGTGGTAACGAGAGATCAGTGGATGGCCCGGCCGCCAGTGGGCATGTAGGGGGTATGAACCCGGTTCCTGACGAAGTCGATGTCGTGATCGGTGCACACGTCACTGCGATCCGTGATCGGTTCGGACTCGACGGGCTGCGCCAGGCGCAACAGCTGATCGCGACCGAGATCGTGATCTTCGAGCAGAGCTATGCGGACCTCGCCGAAGACACCGCCGGGGAAGAGGGCACGCATCCGAGCTGACGCCCGTACGACGCAGGGTGGTACGCCTTCAGCCTCGTCGAGAGCGCTCGGCCCTGGCGGCGTGACGACCGTTGTCGTGGCGGGCCTTCGATGCCAGCCCGACTGCGCGCTCCCGGACCCGGCGTGGGTAGCTCGACGAAGGTGACCGGCGATGGTCGGCGTCACCCAGCAAGTGCAGCTTCCGAATCTCGCCCTTCGTAGTCGACCCTGCGGCCCCGATCGACGGCAGAGCATCGGTCGCCAGCCGGGTGACCTCGAACCCGAGGTTCTGGGTCCCCACCAAGAGGAACGGCGTGACGAGGAGGCCGGCGTCGAAGAGCTCCGGGGCCAGCGGCGGAGAGCCTTCAACCGGCGCATAGTCCAGCCGGCAGTTGCGGTTCAGACCCATCACGTCGGCGCGCAACCGCAGGACCCACTTGCCCGGCGGCAACGGGCGTCCTCCGGCTGCCGTCGTCGGGTCGACCGGCACCTCACCGCGAAACACCAGCCGGTGAGCGCCCGCCCGGTCGCCGTCGACCGGCACGATGTCGGGGCGTAGCACCGTCGGTAGGTACCACTCGACCTTGGACACGCGATCGAACAGCAGGACGTCGATCTCCGCCGCAACGATGTCCTCCCGCGCGTACTGCGGAGCCGCGAGGCCGCGGGGGATCAGGTTGGCATCGACCGTCCAGGTACCCCTTGCCTGCGGGAACAGGCGGATCGGCGAGCCGTCCCCGAACGTCACCTCCGCCTCGAGGTCGGCAACCCAACGACCGGATGACCACGCCAACCGGTGGACCTCAGCACGGGCTGCGGTGTCGGCACTGCTCCGGGCCACTGTTCGGAGCTGGCCCAGGCGATCCTCGAGCAAAGCGCGCGCATGCGCCCGCCGTACGATCGGCAGCCGCTCGTCGAAGTCACGCGGAAAGCGCGTCGTCATGAGCATCCGGACCTGCTCGAAGATCTCGCGGCGAAGCGCGCGGTCCCATCGCCGCCACCCGGTGCCGGTCAGCTTGTCGACCATCTCCTTGCGGTACGGCCGCAACAGCAGAGCGTCACGGAGCTCGCCGGGCTCGGTGTTGGCCTCGATGACGTCGATCACCTCGGCGACGAACGTGTAGTAGTACGTCGCCTCCCAGCGCTGGAGCGCGGCGTTGCCATCGTCCTCACGACGGACCCGCACGTAGCACGGATAGTCCGCCAGCACCGAGATCACGCTCGCACGCAGGTACGCCTCGATGACGAACACGTGGTCCTCGAGCCGGCGTTTCCCCTCCGGGAAGCGCAACGAGTTCTCCACCAGGAAGGAACGGCGGAACAGCTTGTGCGGGGTGAGGGCCGACATCACGTCGTCGGTCACGAGGTTCGCATCGTCGATGTTGCGCCGGAAGACCCGCCGCGGGACCGGGCGGCCGTGACTGACCATCTTCGGGACCAGGACGTCGGCACCGGTACGCCGCGCCATCGCGAGCATGCGTTCCAGTGCCTCCGGCCAGAGCAGGTCGTCGTGGTCGCAGAAGAACACGTACTCACCGCTGGCGAGATCGAGTCCCACGTTGCGCGGCTTGCCGGCCCAGCCGGAGTTCGCCTGGTGGATCACCTGGACGTCCGGGTGCCGGACGGCGAGCGAGTCGAGCAGCTCGGCACTGCCGTCGGTCGACCCGTCATCGACGAAGATGAGCTCGCGCCGGCCGGCCGGGACCGATTGGGCCAGCAGCGAGTCGGCGCAGTCCACGAGGAACCGGCCGGGGTTGTAGACGGGCACGACGACGCTGACCTCGACCGCCACCCCGGCAGGAGAACACCCGATCCTGAAGGGATCCCAAGATTCCGCTCTCGCTCCGGTATGTGTAGTCATACGATCCGCGCATGATCTTGCTGCGCCGCGTCGCCGTCCCGCTCAGTGCGGCGGCCATCTTCATCGCCGGCTCGATGAGCCCGGCCACGGCGACGAGTGTGACCAACCACACCATCGGTGGCCTCACCGACGCGATCGGATGCCTGACCACCAAGCTCTGCGTCGCGGTCGGTACGACCTCGAACGGGCACGCATCGGTCGTCGACGTGACGAACGGCGTCGGCGGACAGGTGACGCGAGTGCCGAAGTCCGACGGGCTCTACTCAATCAGCTGTCCGACGTCCAAGGGATGCGTGGCGGTCGGCAACGAGTCGAGCTTCAAGGGTCCGCTCATGGTGACCTTCAACAAGCACGGGAAGGTGTCGTCGACGACACGCACCAGCGTGCCGGTCACCTGGACTCTCGACCGGATCGCCTGCGTGTCGACAAAGTCCTGCGAGCTGCTCGGGCCCAAGACCACCAACGCGATCGACAACGGGATCGCGATCGCGCACTGGAACGGCAAGAAGCTCAGTAAGCTGCACGTCGTCAAGGTCCCGAAGGCGAGCGGCCTCGACATGGAAGGAATCTCCTGCTTCAAGACCTACTGCGTCGCCGCCGGACAAGCCGACGTACCTGCGCCTACGACCTTCGAAGCGCTGCTGCTTCCGATCCGGTCCGGCTCTCCGGGCAAGCTGGTCCGGTCGACGGTGAGTACGGCGTTGCGCTCGATCGACTGCATCAGCACGTCCACCTGCTATTCCGTCGGCTTTCAGCAGAACCCCGCAGGCGTCGTCGCGACCTTCCATGACAACAAGGTGACGGCGCACGCGACGGTCGCTTCCTCGTTGTTTGGCATTGCATGTGACAAGTCGTCGTGCACGGCGGTCGGGGAACAGTTCCCCAGCGGTGGGGTTCACACTCAGTCGGAGTTCGACGGAGATCTCGTGACGATCTCCGCTGGAAAGGTCTCGGCCCTCACCGAGGATGTGCACAGCGGGGGCTTCGACGCGGTCGCGAGGGTCGGCAGCCACTTCGCCGCGGTCGGGGGCCCGGTGAAGGACGAGCACGGCAACACCGGCCAGTCGGTGGTGACGACCGGCTAATCGGTGGCCGGCTCCGGTCGCGGGTGGATCTCGTGGCCCGCACCGGATAACTGTGGCTGCGGTTGCGCGTGTAGATGCGGGTGCAAGCCGACGTGTGGATGCGGATGCTCGTCGGCGCCGAGCCGGCCGGCCTCCTCGTGCCGGTGCGGGGCGGCGTTGGACAGCGGGTCGCGCTCCCGGCTACCGAGGATCAGGACCAGGCCGGTCATCACCAGCGCAAGCGCCGACCACACGATGACGCGATGGACGCCGAGACCGCCACCACCCTTCGGGTAGTCGAACCAGTCCGCGAACGAGGCCCCCAGCGGCCGGGTCAGGACGTACGCCACCCAGAAGGTGAGGATCGAGTTCGCGCCCAGCCGGTACGCGATCAACGGCAAGGTGATCGCGACGGCGAACAGCAGTCCCGAGCTGAGGAAGCCGAGGTGCAGGCCGGTCGCGGTCCAGTCACCGGTTGCAGTGCCGAGCGCGAACGTGGCAAGGACGGTCGCCCAGTAGAAGTGCTCGCGCCGCCGGGTCGTGATGCTGTGGATCGACAGGGTGCCCTCGTTCGCCCACCAGCGCCACAGCACGAGCACCAGCACGACCGCGTAGAACGCCGTCGTCGACCAGTACGGAAGTCCGAGGAACTGGTGCAGCGAGTCTGCCGCCATCGTGCCGAAGGTCGCGACCATCGCAACCGCGAACCAGTAGGTCCCAGTCGTGTAGTGGCGGGTGCGGAACTGGCGCCGGAGCGCGTAGACGAACAGCGCCGCAGCGAGCAGCGAACCGAGCCCAGCCAAGATGACGTTCGCCGGACCATCCAGGAAGTCCGCCAGCGCCTCGCCCATCGCCGTACTGGTGATCTTGATCATCCAGAACAGCGCAGTGACCTCCGGAACCTTCACCGCGAGGGGTACGGCGTCACCGGACGGGTCGACGACCTTGGTCAGGGCGCGCGTCATCACATTGGAAGCCAACGGTGCTCCATCGGGGTGAGGTGCGGCATGCCCTTGCTATCGGCACGGACCACAACGGGCTGGACGGACGGCTGGTGTCACACACAGCGGACCGGACCTCAGCCCAACGTGCTACAGACCGATCCCATCCTCCCCAGGCCGGATGAGAGAAACCTGAAGAGCCGATGAAGAGCGCTGCCGCTCGGCCGGTGCATGGTGGCTGGGGTGAAAAGCTTCGCCATTCGGTCATCCGACGCCGGTCGGCGGTACGACGGACCAATCCGTGACGTTCGTCCCTGGACCTTTGGCCTCAGGCCGGTAACCGTAGTGGCGTGACCACCGTCGTAGCCGACCGTCTGGTCGTCAGCGGCGTGTGCAAGCGGTACCGGCACGCGACGGTGCTCGACCGCGTGAACCTCTCCGTCGCCGGCGGCGAGGTGGTGGCGTTGACCGGAGAGAACGGCGCCGGCAAGTCGACCCTGATGCGGATCTGCGCCGGGCTGCTGCGCGCGGACGCCGGCCGGATCGAGGTCGCGGACGCGGTGGGTTATTGCCCGCAGACGCCAGGGCTGTTCGGGTTGCTCACCGCCGACGAGCACCTGGTCATGTTCGGGCGGGGCGTCGGCCTGAGCCGCTCGGCGGCGCTCCGGCGCGGGCACGCCCTGCTTGACGAGTTCGGGTTCCCGGTGGGCAGTGACGTCGTCACCTCGGAGATGTCCGGGGGCACCCGGCAGAAGCTCAACCTGGCCATCGCGCTGCTCGCCGACCCCGGACTGCTCCTGCTCGACGAGCCGTACCAAGGCTTCGACCGGGGGACCTACGTCAACTTCTGGGACCACTGCCGGACGTGGAGCGCGGCGGGCAAGGCCGTGGTCGTCGTCACCCACATGCTGGCCGAGCTCGGCCGCGCCGACCGGATCGTCGAGCTGCCCTCGCACCCGGCGTTGGAGCATTGATGATCGAGTCGCTGCACCGCATGATGATCATGGCCGAGATGCACGGCCGTGACCTGATCCGCCGCCACGTCGCAATCGGGCTCCTCGTCGCGCTGCCGGCCAGCTTCTACCTCAGCTCGATCGGCGAGGGCCGGGACGCGGTCGGCTTCGGCGGGGTCGCGATGGCGTTCGCGGTCGGGGGCGCGACGGTGTTCTCCGCGTTGTCGTCGAGCGAGGTCGACCAGCGCCTGGTCATGGGCGGCTACCGCCCGATGGAGCTACTGATCGGCCGGCTGTTGTTTCTCTGCCCGTTCGGCATCGTGATCTCGGGGTTGTTCACCGCGCTGATGGCGCCGATCTCGCACCCGCACAACCCGGGCGTGCTGCTGCTCGGCGTCAGCGCGGTCGCAGCCGTCGCAGTCGCGTTCGGGATCGCAGTCGCCGCGATCGTGCCACGCGAGCTGGAGGCCACCCTGGTGCTGATCGGCGTGGTCGGCGTGCAGCTCGCCGTGAGCCATACCTCGACGATCGCCAAAGTGCTGCCGTTCTACGGACCGCGGCTGCTGATCGAGGACGGTGTGACCGGGCGTGGCGCGATCGCGTTGCCGCTGCTCGAGGGCGCCGCATACGGAGTGGCGCTGCTCGTCCTCAGCCGGCTCGCGATCGGACCGCGGCTGTCGATCCGCACGCATCGGCGCCGGCCACCGGCCGAGGTGGTCAGCGTCCCGACGCAGCCGTTCCCGTCGGAGCCCAGCCGCTCGCTGAGCAACTGAGCCGGATCACTCCGCAGCGCGCTGCAGGTCCCACGCGGCCTCGATCGCATCCTCGATAGCCGCGTCCTCGCCGCTGAGGTCGGCCACGACCATCATGTGCTTCTCGAACTGCTTCGGGACGCTGAACGTCGAGGGCGAGCGGCGCAACAGCTGCTCGCGGTAGTCGAACGCCGCACGCACCACGACCTGCGCTTCGTCGAGCTGGCGCGCGACCAGGCGGCCGTGGAAGCGCCACTCGGCGAGGCCCTGCTTCGTCGTACGCCGCACACCGGGCAGCGCAGCGGTGAGCCGATCGATGTCCGCGAGCTGCACCCGGCCATTGTCCGCCGTTCACCCGGTCCGCCTACGGCGGATCCCGGGCTCACGACCTAGCATGAAATCCCATGCGCCACAGGGGAATCAGCCCGCTGATCGCGGCGGTCACGCTCGCCGGCGCGCTCTGCGCCGGGATCCTCCCGGCCGTCGCCGGTCCGGTCGGACCGAACGCCCCTCACGGTTCGCGATCCGTGCCCGCGGGGACGGTGCCGGTGCCGGTCGGTGGCGGCGCGGTCAACACCAGCCATCCGAACCACGTCATCGGGCACGGAACGCCGGGCAGCTGCACGTCGGCGAAGGTGGTGGCGGCGGTCAGGGCGGGCGGCATCATCACCTTCAACTGCGGGCCGAAGCCGGTGACGATCACCATGAGACACACCGCCAAGGTGCTGAACACCCGGCACCGGATCGTCCTCGACGGCGGTGGCAAGGTCACGCTGAGCGGCAACGACAAGCGCCGCATCCTCTACATGAACACCTGCGACAAGCGGCAGGTGTGGACGACCTCCGACTGCTACGACCAGAAGTGGCCACAGCTGGTCGTGCAGAACATCACCTTCGAAGACGGCAACTCGCAGGTGAAGCAGACGCCGACCTCGAACTACGGCGGCGGCGCGATCTTCGAAGAAGGGGGCCGGCTGAAGGTCGTCAACTCGAGGTTCCTCCACAACCGGTGTTACAAGGTGGGCCCGGACCTCGGCGGAGCGGCGATCCGCGCGTTGGCGCAGTGGCACAACCTCCCGATCTTCATCACGAGGGACACCTTCCGTGGCGGTCGCTGCTCGAACGGCAGCGCGCTGTCGAGCATCGGGGTTTCGTGGACCGTGACGGACAGCCGCTTCGTCGACAACGACGCGATCGGGCACGGCGCCAATCCCGCGTCGAAGGGGACGCCCGGCGGCGGCAGCGGCGGGGCGATCTACATGGACGGCGACACGATGACGTTGCTGCTACAGGGCACGACGATGCAGGACAACGACGCCAAGGAAGGCGGCGGGGCGATCTTCTTCGTCAGCGACGACAACACCGGGTCGGCAACGATCTCCCACTCGACCCTGCACCACAACCTGAGCAACGGCTTCCAGACCCAGCCCGGCATCTACTACCAGAGCTACGGACACAAGCTGAAGGTCATCAAGTCGACCATCAACTGAACGGCAGTCGGAGGACCGCTCGCGATCAGTAGCCCGGCCCGTGGAACGGGTCCGGCCGGGGCGGCTCCTTCAAGTCGGCCCGGTGGCAGCTCTCGAGGGTGAGCCCGGCGTAGCCGAGGGCGTCGTTGGTCAGTGACTCGACCGTCCACCCGAGCTCCTGCCCGTGGACGGTGACCGTCACGCGGTACAAGGTGATGTCGTAGCGGGTCGGAACGCCGTACGTCGAGCCGATCGTTCCGATCAGCTTTGAGCTCCCGGTCATCCCACCGGGGCCGTCCCACGGCCTGTCGTAGCGCTGCCAGAGGCCTGGGTTGATGTTCCAGGTGCCCCCGTCGGCCACGTCGAGCGCGGTGAGCGCGGCGACCACCCTGCGGGCCTCGGTCTCGCGCAGCACAGCAGCCGGTCGGATGACCTGAGTACGGTCTGGCACGCGCGAACCCTCCTCGCCTTTCGTCCGATTCTGCCAGTCCGGCCGCCCAGTGCGTGGGCGCGGCTGAAGTCGGGCCCAGTTTGCGTCGAAGTAATCGGGGATGTCGAAACGGGAGACCGCCCGGTGACCGCCTCACCGGTCGCCCGGGACTCGAGCGCGCACGAGGACGCCCGGGCGCTCGTTGCTGCCGTCGAAGAGGTCGTCGTCGGCCGCCGCGCTGCGGTCGAGCTCACGGTCGCGGCAGTCATTGCCGGCGGCCACGTGCTGGTCGAGGACGTTCCGGGATCGGGCAAGACCACGCTCGCGCGCGCGCTTGCCCACGCTCTGGGCGGCAGCTTCCGGCGGATCCAGGGGACGGCCGACCTGATGCCCGCCGACATCACCGGATCGGCGGTCTGGGACCCGGCTCACGGCGGGTTCACGTTCGTGCCCGGACCGATCTTCGCCAACGTCGTCCTGGTCGACGAGCTCAACCGCACCTCGCCGCGTACCCAGTCGGCGTTCCTCGAGGCGATGGACGAGGGCGCCGTGACGGTCGACGGCGTCCGCCATCAGCTGCCCGACCCGTTCGTGCTCCTGGCGACCCAGAACCCGTACGAACAGTGGGGCACCTACCCGCTCCCCGAGGGCCAGCTCGACCGGTTCACCGCGCTGATCCACCCCGGCATCAACACCGCGGACAGCGAACGCAGGATCGTCCGCGAGCAGCTCGCCGGGCCGACCGTCGACGCACTCGAACCCGTGCTGACCACGGAGCAGGTGGCCGGGCTCCGCCATGCCGCCCGTCACATCCACGTCGCGGACTCCGTTCTCGGCTACGCGGTGACGCTCACCTCCCTCACGCGGTCACATCCCGCGGTCGCGATCGGGGCGAGCACCCGGGCGACCATCGCTCTCGTGCGCTGTGCCCAGGCGCTCACGTTGCTGGCCGGCCGCCCACACGTCCTGCCGGACGACCTCAAGGCGCTCGCCGTACCGGTCCTTGCGCACCGGCTGACCCTCGCCGCCGGCGAGCGCGACCAGGGTTCAGCCGCGCGGATCGTCGCCGAGGTGGTTCGTACCGCGCCTGCCCCGCTGTCCGGTGCCTAAGCTGCGCTGGCCGGTCCCGCGACCGACCCGCACCGCAGCCGTGCTGTTTGCGGCCTCGTGCCTGCTCGAGCTGCTCGGCCGGCTGGTGCACTCGACCGCGATCACGGTTGCGGCCGCTGCGGCGCTCGGTGCGGTCATCGGCGACGCGGCGCTCACCCCGCACGTCGAGCGGCTGCGGGTCGTGCGGCACGCTCCGCGCCGGATGACGGCGAACGCCCCGGCCACCGTGCGCTTCGTGCTGACCGTCGGCGGGCGCCGCCGCGCGCCGCTGCCCGCGATGCTCCTCATCGACGATCATCCGGCGTTCGGCGAATTCAAGGTGCTGACGCCGGTGGTGCGCGGGCGCGGCAACACGGTCATCGATGTCCGCGCGACGCCGGCGCACCGCGGGTACTGGTCCGCCGACCACACCGGCGTGATCGAAGGCCGGTCCCCGCTCGGCGGGTTCATCCGGCGCTGTTCGTACGCCGTGCCGGGACCCACGTGGGTGCACCCGGCGCCGGCCTCACCGGTGCCACTGCCCGACCTGGGGCCGGCCGGTCGCGACGGACCGGCGCCGAGCGGCCGGAGCGGGTCGGGCCCAGAGTTCTTCGGCACCCGGGAGTGGCGGTCCGGCGACTCGGCGAGCGGTGTGCACTGGCGGGCGTCGGCGCGGCGCAACCAGCTCGTGGTGAAGGACCGCGAGCGACCGGCTGACGCCGCCGTGCTGGTGATCGCCGGGCCCGCGGGCGCGGGTCCGGCATGGGAGCGCGCGGTCGCCCGCGCAGCAGCGACCGCTACGGCCGCCCGGCGCGCCGGCTTTCCGGTCATCCTCGGCTCCGCTCGCGGTGTCATCACGCCGTCCACGACCCATGAGCTGCTGGACTGGTTCGCGGAGATCGACGCGCACGCGGGGATCGATGAACTAGGGCTGCACGATGCCCTGCGCCGGTGCGACCGCGGCTCGGTCGTGTGGCTATCGGCGGCCGCTACACCGGACGAGCTCACCGCGGCAGCCCACCGGGCGGGCGGCATCGTCGTACCGCTCGGACGGAACGCGACCGGCGACGCGGGGGGCGGCTCGTGATGCCGTCGGCGCTGCTGCAGACCCGGCGCTGGGTGGCCGCCGCGGCCGGGATCGCCCAGGTCGCCGCGGCGCAGGCGGGCATGTTGCCGTGGTGGGCGATGCCGGTAACGGTCATCGCGACGCTGGCGATGGCCCGGCAGGCCGGACCTGTCGACGAGGATCGCGCACGCCTCGTTCGCGGGATCGCTGTGACAGTGATCGGCGCGTTCGCGCTGTTCATCACGGGACACGACGTCGTCGATGCGACGACGCGGGCGAACCCGGTGTCCACCATGCGCTCGCTCACCGAAGCACTCGTGGTCCTCTCACTTGCGATGGCGCCGTCGTGGCGGACCGCGCGTGACTACCGGGTCTGGCTGTGCGTCACCACCGGGATCCTGATCGCCGCTGCGGTCGGCTCACAGGCCGTGACAACCGACGTTCTGCTGGTCGTGGCCTGGGTGCTGGTGCTGTTCGCGATGAGCGCGATCCAGCGGGTGGCACTCGCCGAGTCCGCGACCGTGCGCGTGCCCCGGCGTCCACCGGCGCGCCGGCTGGCCGCCGCCGGTACCGCCCCGGTGCTGGCCTCCCTGACGGCCGGCGCGCTCGTGTTCCTCGCCCTGCCGAACGGCGTCGGCGGCGGGCTCGCCAGCCACCTGGTGCACGGGCAGGGTCAACCGGCTGCGCAGCCGGCCACCCGCGGCGTGGTGGGCGTCGACACCTTCGGGGACGGCACGCTCGACCTCCTGGTCCGCGGCGCGCTCCCGAACACGCCGCTGGTGCGCGTCCCGGCCGACTCGCCGGCGCTATGGCGCGGCAGCATCTACACGACGTACACCGGCGACTCCTGGCAGGCCGATCCCGACGAACGCTTCGAGTTCGTCACCGGCAACGGCGGCACGCTCCCGACGACTCCGATCGACCCGATCCCGAAAGTGGCGGCAACACAGACCTACCGGGTCGAGTTCGCCAATGGGCTGCACAGCTCCCTGTTGTGGGCGCCGGGGGTTCCGCTGCGGGTCCGCGGAACCACGGGCCGCTTCAGCGGCGTGATCCGGGGCACGACCAACGTGCGGTTGATCGGGTCCCAAAACGTAACCGGGTACGCCGTCACGGCCGCGGTCGCGACCACCTCACCGGCCGAGCTGCGTGCGCCGAACGCGGGCGGATCAGTCAGTCCGATGTGGACGCAGCTCCCCGCCGAGCTGCCCGAACGGGTAGCGCAGCTTGCGCACGCGATCACCGCACACGCTCCGGATCGCTACGACCAGGTCGCCGACATCGAGACCTACCTGCGCAGCCACGAGACGTACTCGCTCGACTCACCGGTCCCCGGCGCCGGCCAGGACGCGGTGGCCGACTTCCTGTTCCGTGACCACACCGGGTTCTGCGAGCAGTTCGCGTCGGCCGCCGCGGTCATGCTGCGGACCCTCGGCGTCCCCGCGAGGGTGGTCACCGGCCTCGCGTACGGGACCCGACAAGGCCAGACCCGGCTGCTGACGGCTGCCGACGCCCACGCCTGGGTCGAGGTGTACTACCCCGGCATCGGCTGGTCCCCGACCGACCCGACCGCCGGCGTGGCGCTCGCGCCGACCGCGACGCCGCACGGCTGGTCCCTGACCGCGGCCCTGCACCGGCTGTCCGACCGCCTGCCGGGCGGCCGGTTCGCACTGATCGGGCTGTCCGTGCTCGTCGTACTCCTCCTCGCGGCGACCGCCGCTGCGGTTCGTGGCTGGGCCGCGCGCCGGTCACCCCGCTCGCTGCAGGCGCCGAGACCGGGCCCGGTCCTGGTGGCTTTCCATCGGTACGCCGCCCGGCGGCGCGGCCGGTCGCGGCTGCCCCAGGAGACCGCGCGGGAGTTCGTGGAGCGGGTCGCCGAGCCCGGCCGGCTGGACGCGGCGGTCGCCGTCCTCGAACAGGAGTGCTACGGGAGTTGGCAACCAACCGGCGACGAAGTTGCCGCATCGGTAGCGGCATTCGACGGTGAACGCCTACGGTGACCAACGATGCTGAACGGTCACACAGCCGAGGAGCGAGATGAAGATCCACGTTGACACCGACCGGTGCACCGGGCACGGCGTCTGCGAATCCCTGCTGCCCGAGGTGTTCGAGGTCGGCGACGACGGCGTCGTGCACCTGTTGACCGAGGATCCGGGGCCCGAGCTGCGCGACGACCTGGAGGCCGCCGTCGCCGAATGTCCCACCCAGGCGCTCAGCCTCGAGGGCTAGCCGTGGTCGGGGTCGAGCCGCACCTCGTCGTCGTCGGGGGATCACTCGCCGGCTTACGCGCCGTGGAGTCCGCGCGCCGGGCCGGTTTCACCGGTGCCATCACGTTGGTCGGCGCAGAGGCGCACCTGCCGTACGACCGGCCACCCCTGTCCAAGGAGTTCCTGACCGAGGCCGGTGAGCCGGCGCCGACCATGCTCAGGGATCCCGCCGTTCTGCGCGACGAGCTGCGGATCGACCTGCGCCTCGGCACGGTGGCGACCGCTCTCGACCCGGCGGAGCGCGTCGTCTGGCTGGGCGAGGACTCACTGACCTACACCAGCCTCGTGATCGCGACCGGCGCCCGTCCGCGCAACTTCCCGGGTGCCGACCAGCTCTCCGGAGTGCACACGCTGCGAACCCTGGAGGACGCGCGGCGGATTCGCGCTGCGCTCGATGCCGGCGCGCGCACGGTCGTGGTCGGCGCGGGCTTCATCGGTTCGGAGATCGCCTCGTCGGCGCGGCAGCGCGGCTCCACGGTGACGATCGTCGAGGCGATGCCGACGCCGTTGGCGCGCCCGGTCGGCGAGGAGATGGGCGTGGTGCTCGCGGCCATGCACGAGCGCAACGGCACGGCATTGCGCTGCGGCATCGGTGTCGAGGAGATCGAAGGCGTCGGCAAGGTCGAAGCCGTGCGGCTCGCCGACGGCACCCGGATCGAGGCCGACCTCGTCGTCGTCGGCGTCGGCGTGACCCCCAACGTCGAGTGGCTGGAGACTTCGGGATTGGAGCTCGGCAACGGAATCGAGTGCGACAAGACGCTCCAGACCAGCGCGCCCGGTGTCTACGCCGCCGGTGACGTCGCGAGCTGGCCGAACCCGGCCTTCGACACCCGGATGCGGCTCGAACACTGGACGATCGCGGCCGAGCAGGGTGGGATCGCCGGCCGGCACGCGGCCGATCCCGCCGGGGCTGCGGCGTACTCCACCGTTCCCTACTTCTGGTCGGACTGGTACGGCAAGCGGATCCAGTCGGTAGGGATCGGGTCGGCGGCCGACGAGACGATGCTCGTCGACGGCAACCTCGACAACGGCTCGTTCCTCGTGTTGTACCGGCGCGGAGATCGCATCGTCGCCGCCCTCGGTGTCGAGCAGCGAAGCCAGATCATGAAGTACCGGCTGATGATCGGCAAGGGCGCATCGTGGGCGGAGGCCCTCGAGTTCGCACGGCAGCGCTCAGCCGCCCGGTCGACCAAACGCTGACTCCAGGCCGGTCACCGTCTGCGGCACCTGACGCCGAGCCGGCTCAGCGTGGCGCGGCCTCAACCAGGTGGCGCCGGAGAAACTCGACCTGAAGCAGCAGCAGGTTCTCCGCCACGGCCTCCTGTGGCGTCATATGCGTCACCCCGGTGAGCGGCAACACGGTGTGCGGGCGTCCGGCCTCGGTCAGCCGCTGCGAGAACCGCAGCGTGTGCGCGGACACGACGTTGTCGTCGGCGAGGCCGTGGATGATCAGAAGCGGACGGTGCAGCGAAGGTGCGTCATCGAGCAGCGAGGACTGCGCGTAGGCAGCTTGGTTGTCCTCTGGCGTGCCCAGATAGCGCTCGGTGTAGAAGGTGTCGTAGAGCGCCCACTCGGTGACCGGCGCGCCGGCGATGCCGACCGCGAAGACGTCCGGCCGGCGCAGAACGGCGAGGGCCGCGAGGTAACCGCCGAAGGACCACCCACGGATGCCGACCCGGTCGAGGTCGAGGTCGGGCTCGAGCTCCGCCGCCGCACGCAGCGCGTCGATCTGGTCCTCGAGCACCGGTCCGGCGAAGTCGAGGTGCACGGCACGTTCCCACTCCGGGCCGCCGCCCGGCGTGCCGCGACCGTCGACGACGAGTACGGCGAAGCCCTGGTCGGCCAGCCACTGCGGTTCGAGCCACGCGCTGCGGGCGCTGAGCACGCGCTGCGCATGCGGGCCGCCGTACGGGTCCATGAGGACCGGCAGCGGGGTTCCCGGCTGGTGGCCGGACGGCAGCAGCAGGCCGGCCGGGAGCCGCCGCGGCCCCAACCGGAGCAGCCGCACGGCTGGCCGCACCGATGCGACGTCGGCGAACGATCGCAGCTCCTGCGACCCGCCGGGGTGATGCACCACCGTCGACGCGCCGTCGGCGGTCATCGACGCGGACGCGATGACGACCGTCCCACCGCCGACGGCGGCGCGGTGCACGCCGTCCTCCGGCGTGAGGCATACGAGCCCGCCGTCGCTCCAGCGGTAGACCAGGATCGCGCCCGGGTTGTCCTGCGAAGCGGTGAAGACCACGCCCTCGCGATCGACGCCGGCCACACCGCGGACGTCGAGCTCGGGCGGCGTGACCGGCTTGTCGTCGACGATGAGCCGGAAGCCGGCCTCGGCAACCGCGATCCGGACCAACCGCCCGTCCCACCAGCAGGGAACACCCGGGAACAGGTCGACCCATGCCGCATCGGTGTCCTCTGCCACACACGACGTCGCACCGGTCGCTGGATCGACGGTCAGGGCGGCAACCATGCGCTGGTCACGACTAACCACGGTCACGAGCGGCAGCCCACCGGCGGTCCACGAGACCTCGCCGAGGTACGGGAACCGACCGTGGTCCCATCCGACCTCGCGACGTGAGCCGTCGACCGACACCAGCCAGAGCGACACCTCGGCGTTCGCGGTTCCGGCGGCCGGGTAGCGCACCGCGGTCGGCTCATGGTCCGGGTGGGCCGGGTCGGCGATCCACCACTGCTGCACCGCGGCCTCGTCCACCCTGGCCACGAGCAGGGCCGAGCCGTCCGGAGCCCACCAGAAGCCGCGGAAGCGGTTCATCTCCTCGGCGGCGACGAACTCCGCACGGCCCCAGGAGACGGTCGGGGCCGGCTCGCCGGCCAGCACCCGGTCGTCCGAGCCGTCCGTGTCGACGATGCGCAGGTCGCGGCCGTCGACGTACGCCACGTGCCGCCCGGTCGGGTCCGGCCGCGGGTCGAAACACGCCGTCGCGTCGCCGAGTGCACGCACGACGCCCGTGTCGACGTCCACCACGTGCAGGCGACCGCCGACCGCGTACGCCGCTAGCCGCCCCGCGTCGTCGCACGCATAGGACACGACGCCGGACGCGCCCTCGCGGACCCGCTCGCGGCGGATTCGCTCCGCGGCCGGCAGGTCGTCATCCGCCGCCGGGTCGACCACTGCCCGCTCGGTGCCGTCCGGCAGGTCCAGCACCCACAGCCCGGTGCGGGCATCGTCGCCCGCGGCCGACCGCAGGAACAGGACACGCGCGCCATCTGCGCACACGGTCACCGTTCGCGGCTGACCGAGCGTGAAGCGCT
The DNA here is from genome assembly GCA_035504215.1 of Mycobacteriales bacterium. Lineage (NCBI taxonomy): Bacteria > Bacillati > Actinomycetota > Actinomycetes > Mycobacteriales > Mycobacteriales bacterium. The sequence goes on along the minus strand of DATJSI010000141.1, from coordinate 228 downwards.
GGGTTCGCGCGCGATGGCGCGGAAACGAATCGACGGCGTCGCTCACCGCGCCAGGTTACGAGCCGTGCCGGTTGAGTCTGCGATCGGCGGGGAACAAACTCCTACCGTCAGCTGCGTCCGTACCGAGGAGCAACGCGTGCCCGGGTTGCGCCGATCCACGCCCGACCGGCTCGTGGTCAAGCTCACCGAACGGCTGGCAGAGGAGTACTCCGCGCTTCCCCTGTCAAT
>DATJSI010000140.1 GCA_035504215.1 Mycobacteriales bacterium | reverse complement strand
GGACACTCGGGGGCGGCTCTTCAATCCAGCGCGGCTGACCCAATCCCCACGGTCAGCACTTCGGATCAGTCACTTCCCGGACCCGCCACCGACAACGCTATCGCCGCACACAAACGCGCGTCTTGACAAAGAGGGGACCCGCTTGGTTGCGGTCCTCCGGCAACCGTCGACGCTGCAGACGAGGTTGACTCTTCGACCGATCGGTCGGTCTGCCTGTACGTTGCCGAGTCGCAGCCACCTCAGCAGATGCGCATGACACCATCCGCGCGCTTCGGCATCTCGCTCGCAGCCGTCGACCGAGCACTCCTTCGCCATGATTCCCCCCCGAGGTTGATCATCGTGGCCGGTGCCGACGATTTCGGTCGGCGCCCTCCTCGAGTTGTGGAAACCTGCGGGAGTGCGGTCGATGCGGTACGACGAGCTCGCGCAGCGGATCGCCGCGCTGCCGGCCCACAACGGCGTACGCCTGGTTGCGGTTGACGGATGTGGGGGAGCGGGCAAGACGACGTTCGCGTTCATCGTCTGGGTTGACGCGCCGCGTGACATCCGCCTGGATCGTGGCATTGAACGCGACGGGGCAGCAGCTGCTGGGCGGTGGGCGGTGTGGATGGCTGCCGAGGACGAGTACGTCGCGCGAGACAAGCCGATCGACCGCGCCGACCTCATCGTCGACGGCAGCGCACTGACGGCCGCTCCAGACCGGAGCTTCGTCGTCCGGGATTGAGCGCGAGAGTCAGGCTGCATACGCCGGTTCGGCGGTGATGCTGTCCGTGCCGGGCTCGTCCGAGGGCTCGGGGACCACGCGTGGGGCCCGCACGATGACGACCAGCACGCTGAGGACCCAGGCGAGCCGGCCGATCGCGCACACGGTGGGCGGCGCGACGAGGTGCAGGCCGAACTCGATCACCACGGTCCAGATCGTCCAGAGCGGCAGCCGGCGCTGGGCCGGCCTCATCAGGTCCCACGCCAACGCTGCGAGCACCGGGCCGAGGCCGTAGTAGCTGTAGATGTACGGGTCGAACGCGACTCGGACGGCGAGCCCGGCCAGCGGCGCCGCCGCCCAGCGTCCGCGGACCGCGACGTAGGTCGCCACCGCGACGCCGGAGGCGAACTGTGCCGAGCGCAGCCAGCCTTGCACCTGGCCGTGCAACCCGAACAAGTAGAGGATCGACCCCGGCCGCGGCACGATCAGGAAGCTGCCGAGCGCGCTCACCGTCTGGGGTGCGGCGATCACGAACGGCGCCCAGAACGCGGCCGCGCTGACGATCAGTGCGAGGCAGGCCTTCGCCCGTCCCGTCCGCGGCAACCCGATCAGCACCGGCGCCATGACGATCGCCCACGGCTTCGCGGCGACCGCGACTCCCAGTGCGATCCCGATCAGCCACGCGGATCGTCCGGTCGCGATCAGCCAGAGCACCAGGCAGAGCAGCAGCATCGCCATCGCGTCGTCGAGATGGTGGTACTCACCGACCTCGTAGCCCCACGCGATCGAGATCGGCAGCCCGAGCGCGAACACGATCGCCCGGCGGCGTACCGCGCCCACGCCCGCAGACACGCCCGCAGACACGGGCGCAGTCACGCGCGCAGCCGCCGCTTCGACGAACGCGATCGATGCGATCCCCATCAGCGCCATCAGGACGACCCACAGGACGTTCACGGTGTGGGGCGACATCCATTCGGTCGCGATCACCGGCAACAACGCCGGCGGTCCGACCTGGACGATCGGCAGGTTCGCGTAGAGGTGCAGCGGGTTGCCGCCGTAGATCGCGATGCCGCGGTAGTGGGTCAGCACTCGCGCGCCGACCTCGAAGATGACCCAGTCGTTCGCGTTGTGGGAGGACTTCAGGTAGCCCTCGTGGGCGCTCACCAGTACGACGGCGAGCAGCACGAGGTAGCGCAGCTTCAGCGAGCTGCGCCCGAGCCTGCCGAGGGCCTCCATCTTTGTGTCCTCGGCGGCCCGGCGGGGTGGCTGAAGCCGTGGGGCGCCCTCTTGACGGCTACCTCCGAACCGCGTTCGACAGCGCCTCGCCCGCTGCCACGACCGCGTCGGCGTACCTGCGCCCGGGGGACCGGGTGAGCCGGTCGATCGGGCCGGACACGGACACCGCCGCCACGACCTCGCCGGCCGGGCCGAAGACTGGCGCCGAGACCGAGGCCACCCCGGGCTCGCGCTCGGCCACGCTCGCCGCCCAGCCGCGCCGGCGCACGGTTGCGAGCGTGGCCGCCGTGAACCGGGCCGCATCGACGAAACGGGCCGCCTGCTCGGCCGGTGACCAGGCGAGCAGCACCTGCGCAGCCGAGCCCGCGGTCATCGGCAGCTCGGAGCCGACCGGCACGGTGTCCCGCAAGCCGCTCGAGCGCTCGGCCGCCGCGACGCACCGCCGCGTGTCGCCGGCTCGCCGATACAGCTGCGCGCTCTCCCCGGTCGTGGCGCACAGCTGGTCCAGGACCGGGCCGGCCGTACGCAGGAGCTCGTCCTCGCCGTCCCTGCCGGCGAGCTCCGCGATGCGCGGGCCGAGCCGGAACCGGCCGGTTGCGTCGCGCGCGACGTAGCGGTGGCCCTCGAGCGCCACCGCGAGCCGGTACGCCGTCGGCCGCGACAGCTCGGTGCGCTCGACCAGGTCCGCGAGCGACGCCGGACCTGCTGCCAGACAGTCGAGCACGGCCACGGCCTTGTCGAGGACGCCGACGCTGCTACGCTGTGTCATATCGTAATACTCGCGTATCAGTATGTGAGACATCAAGGTCCGCGGGGCACTTGTTGCAGCCGCAGCTCGATCCGACTGGAGGCTCACGATGGGCCGCACGCTCGCGGAGAAGGTCTGGGACGCGCACGTCGTGCGCCGCAACGAGGGTGAGCCCGACCTGCTCTACATCGACCTGCACCTCGTCCACGAGGTGACCAGCCCGCAGGCCTTCGACGGACTGCGGATGAACGGACGCCCGGTACGCCGCCCGGATCTCACGATCGCCACCGAGGACCACAACGTCCCGACGACGTCGGGCCCGATCACCGACCCGGTCAGCCGGACGCAGGTCGACACGCTGCGGCGCAACTGCGCCGAGTTCGGCGTACAGCTGCATGCGATGGGTGACCCCGGGCAGGGCATCGTCCATGTCATCGGTCCGCAGCTCGGCCTCACCCAGCCCGGGATGACCGTCGTCTGTGGCGACAGCCACACCAGCACCCACGGCGCGTTCGGTGCGCTTGCCTTCGGCATCGGCACCAGCGAGGTGGAGCACGTGCTCGCCACGCAGTCCCTGCCGCTGCAGCGGCCCAAGACCATGGCGATCGAGGTCGACGGAGAGCTTCCGGCCGGCGTGACCGCGAAGGATCTCGTGCTCGGAATCATCACGCAGATCGGCACCGGCGGTGGTCAGGGACACGTGATCGAGTACCGCGGGGACGCCGTTCGGGCGCTCTCGATGGAAGGTCGCATGACCGTGTGCAACATGTCGATCGAGGCGGGCGCACGGGCCGGCATGATCGCGCCGGACGCGACGACGTTCGACTTCCTCGCCGGCCGCCCGCACGCGCCGCAGGGAGCCGACTGGGACGCAGCGCTCGCCTACTGGCGCACCCTTGTCACCGACGACGACGCGAGCTTCGACAAGACCGTTCCCGTCGACGCCGCCGCGCTCTCGCCGTGGGTCACCTGGGGGACGAACCCCGGTCAGGGCGCGCCACTTGCGGGCGCGGTTCCCGAGCCGCGCGATGCCGCAGACGAGCGCGCGCTCGCCTACATGGACCTGCGTCCCGGTACGCCGCTTCACGACGTCGCGGTCGACACCGTGTTCGTCGGGTCGTGCACGAATGGGCGGCTCGAGGACCTGCGCGCGGCTGCGGACGTGCTGCGCGGGCGACGGGTCGCACCCGGCGTACGCATGCTGGTCGTCCCCGGCTCGGTCCGTGTGCGTGAGAGCGCCGAAGCCGAGGGCCTGCATGAGGTGTTCGAGGCCGCGGGCGCGGAGTGGCGCGGCGCCGGATGCTCGATGTGCCTGGGCATGAACCCCGACAAGCTGGCGCCCGGACAGCGCAGCGCGTCGACGTCCAACCGCAACTTCGAAGGTCGTCAGGGACCGGGCGGGCGCACCCATCTCGTGTCGCCACCGGTCGCGGCGGCGACTGCGGTGGCCGGCCGGCTCACCGCGCCGGCGGAACTGCCTTAGGGGGCGATGTCACTCATGGATGCCTTCACCGTGCAGACCGGACGTGCGGTACCGCTGCGCCGCAGCAACGTCGACACGGACCAGATCATCCCCGCCGAGTACCTCAAACGGGTGACCCGCACCGGCTTCGCGGACGGCCTGTTCAGCGCGTGGCGTAGCGACCCCGAGTTCGTGCTCAACGATCCGCGGTACGACGGCGCGTCGGTTCTCGTCGCCGGACCCGACTTCGGCACGGGGTCAAGTCGCGAGCACGCGGTGTGGGCGTTGCGCGACTACGGCTTTCGCTCCGTCATCTCCGCGCGGTTCGGCGACATCTTTCGCGGCAACGCGTTGAAGGACGGACTCCTGCCGGTCGTGCTCATGGCGGACGAGGTCGCCGCGCTGCAGTCTCTCGTCGAAGCGGATCCGCGCATCGATGTGACGGTCGACCTGGTCGCGCGATCCGTGACGGCACCGGGTTTCGCGGCGGGATTCGACATTGACGACTACACGCGCTGGCGCTTGATGGAAGGTCTCGACGACATCGGACTGACGCTGCGGCACACCGATGCGCTGGAGGCGTTCGAGGTGACTCGGCCGGGTTGGATGCCTGCGGTCACCTAGGTTTTTGCCGACACACTGAAAAAAGTTGCTCGGAATCGTTGTAAACAGAGGGAAACCTGCCCTAGCGTCCAGCGTCAGGTCGAGGGACGTCCTCGACGAACAGCGGAGGGTGCACGTGAACAGGGCCGATCTGATCGATGCGATCCGCGACCGTCTCGGCGCGGACAAGAGAACCGCCGAGTCTGCGGTCGATGCAGTGCTGGACACCATCCAGCGCGCGGTCGCAACCGGCGAGCGAGTAGCAATCACCGGCTTCGGGGTGTTCGAGAAGGTGGAACGCGCGGCGCGTACCGGCCGCAACCCTCGCACCGGAGAGACCGTGCGGGTCAAGAAGACCTCGGTGCCGAAGTTCCGTCCCGGCACGCAGTTCAAGGGCGTCGTGAGCGGCGCGATCAAGCTCGGCCGGGCCGAGGGCGCAACCAAGAAGGCGGCCGCCAAGAAGGCGCCGGCGAAGAAGACGGCCGCCAAGAAGGCGCCGGCGAAGAAGGCCGCCAAGAAGACCACCGCCCGGAAGACGACTGCCAAGCGGGCGCCCGCGCGCAAGACCGCGCGCCGCTAGCTCATCGGGAGCGCGGTCCGGCCGAGTTCGGCATCGTCGCAATCGTGATCAAGGTCACGTTGCCCGAACCGTCGAACTCGAGCCGGACCCGCTGCCCGGGTCTCAGCAAGAGCAACCCCGACCGGTCGAAGGCAGCCGCGTCGTAGGGCGTGACCGTCCCGTCGTCGAGCAGTACGTCGCCACCGCGCGTCTGCTCATCGAAGCGCCGCACGGTCGCTTGCACACGATTCATCGCCGCCCGCCGCGGCTGCTCGCGAGGTCGTTGAGCACCGCCGCCGTCCGCGGTCCGACTCCGAGCACCAAGGCCGCGTCGAGCGCTGCCGTCGTGTCGACGTCGTTCCGCAGTGCCGGCGCCGCCTCATCGGTCAGGTCGACCGCACCGCTGGCCAGATGCTGCGCCCGCGAGCCGGGGCCGAAGGCCGGCGTGAAGTCGGCGACCGTCCGCCCGGTCAGGAGCGTGGTGCCGGTTCCGTCGATGTCGGAGACCACGGCGGACGCGTGCACTGCGGCGCGGTTGAGCGCGTCGTCGAGCTGGTCCGCCCGCAGTGCGGGCAGGTCGCCGGACAGTGCAGCCACCGATCCGGCCGGCACGGCGGAGGCGCCGTAGGCCAGCGCCGGGTTCAAGCCCGCGTCGGGACGGTCCTCGATCACGCGCGCTCCCGCTCCGGCGAGCACCCGTTCCGCGGTGTGGTCGCTCGTGATCACGACGACCTCGGCGACTGCGTCTGCCGCCAACGCGGCACGGACGGTGTCCTCAACCATCGCCAGGGCGAGCCGGACCCGGGTTCGGTCATCGAGGCCGAGCCGGGTCTTGGCCTGCTCCAATCGCTTGACCGGGACCAGCACGGTCCATGGATCGCGGTCGGGGCGCACATCTGGCATCCTCGCAAAGGCAGCCGTTCGCACGCGGCGCACGGTCGGAGGTCGGGGTGAAGTACGGGCGGTTGGGCTTCTGGTACCGCCTCGTGGTCGTCGTCTGCTCGCCGGTCATGCGACTCACCACCCGGCGCGACTGGCGGAGCATGGACCGGGTGCCGCGCACGGGGGGTTGCATCATCGCCGCCAACCACATCAGCTACGTCGACCCGCTCGCGCTCGGGCTCTACGTCCTGAACGCCGGGCGCACGCCGAAGTTCTTGGCCAAGTCCTCGTTGTTCGAGATCCCGTTGTTCAAGCACGTCGTGAAAGGTGCGAACCAGATCCCCGTCTATCGCGGAACCGCGGACGCGTCCAGCGCGCTGGCCGCGGCGGTCGATGCCGTCGATGCCGGGGACTGCGTGCTGATCTACCCGGAGGGCAGCGCGACCCGCGATCCGGACTGCTGGCCGATGCGGGCACGCACCGGTGTCGCGCGGCTTGCGCTGTCGACCGGCGCACCGGTCATCCCCGTCGCGCAGTGGGGGCCGCAACGGCTGTGGCGTTACAAGCAGAAGTTCCCGAAGCCGTTCCCGCCCAAGAAGGTGTCGATCCTCGCCGGTGAGCCGGTGGATCTCTCGGCGTACCGCGACCGTCCGGTCACCGCTGACGTGCTGCGAGAGGTCACGGAGCTGGTGATGGCGAGCATCACGGACCTGCTGGTCGAGCTGCGCGGCGGTCAGCCGCCGGCGGTCACCTACGACCCGCGGCTTGCCGCGTGACCCGCGCGGCCGTCGTCGGCGCGGGCTCTTGGGGGACAGCATTCGCTCAGGTGCTCGTCGACGCCGGCACCGAAACGGTGCTGCTCGCCCGCCGCAGCGAGCTCGCCGCCGCGATCGACGAGCTGCACGAGAACCCGGACTACCTGCCTCGGATCTCGCTGCCGTCGCGGCTGCGCGCCACCTCCGATCCGGAGCGCGCGCTGCAGGGTGCCGATCTCGTCGTGTTCGCGATGCCGTCGCAGACGCTTCGCGACAACCTCAACGAGCTGGCCACGATCGTTCCCCGCGACGCGGTCATGGTCAGCCTGATGAAGGGGGTTGAGCTCGGCACCGACAAGCGGATGACGGAGGTCATCGGCGAGATCCTCGACCTGCCGAGCAACCGGGTGGCCGCCGTCACCGGCCCCAACCTGGCCCGCGAGATCGCCCTGCGCGAACCGGCCGCCTCCGTCGTCGCCTGCACCGACCTGGAGGTGGCGCGCCAGGTCCAGGTCGCGTGCCACTCCGGTTACTTCCGGCCGTACCGCAACCACGACGTCATCGGATGCGAGTTCGGCGGCGCCGTGAAGAACGTGATCGCGCTCGCCGTCGGCATGGCGGCCGGCCTCGGGTACGGCGACAACGCCCGCGCCTCGGTCATCACGCGCGGGCTGGCCGAGATCTCCAGGATCGGGGTCGCTCTGGGTGCCGAGCCGCTCACCTTCGCCGGCCTGGCCGGCATGGGGGACCTGGTCGCCACCTGCTCCTCGCCGCTGTCCCGTAACCGGACCTTTGGCGAGGACCTCGGCCGCGGTCTCACCGTTGACCAGATCCTGTCCAAGACGAAGCAGACCGCCGAGGGCGTGAAGTCGTGCCGGTCGATCCTCGACCTTGCGCAGAAGCACGACGTCAACGCGCCGATCACCGAGCACGTCGTCAAGGTGGTTGACGACGGCATGACTGTTCCCGAGATGATGGCATCGTTGTTGGCCAGTGACCCCAAGCACGAGCAGGACGCCGATGTCTGACGAGTTCCCCACGTCGAACGAACGCCCGTCCAACCTGCCGATCATCGAGCCCGGCGCCACGACCGCACGGTCCGAGAACACCCGCGCCGTGCACGCCCCTCGTCCCGACTTCAGCTCCGTGCGCACGCTCGGCCTGCCGACGTACCGCACGTCGGCGTTCGAGTTCGAGCGGACGCAGGACTACGCCGCCGTGCTGAACGACCGCAAGCCCGGCTACAGCTACAGCCGGATCGACAACCCGACGGCGGACGCGTTCGCGCTCGGCGTCGCGGCGCTCGAGGCGCACGGGCTCGATCGCGCGGTCGGTGCCCAGCCGTTCGCCTCGGGCATGGCGGCGATCTCCACGGTGTTTCTCGCGCTCGCTCGGGCCGGCGGCCACGTCGTTGCGCCGGCCGCGGTGTACGGCGGGACCTACGGGTTGATCCAGCACGTCCTCGGCCGCTTCGGCGTCGAGGCGACGATGGTCGACATGACCGACCTGGATGCGGTCCGCGCAGCCGTGCGCGAGAGCACCTCGCTGGTCTGGGCAGAGACGATCGCGAACCCGACGACGGCGGTCACCGACCTGCCGGCCGTTGCCGCGATCTGCCACGAGGCCGGTGTTCCCTTCTGCGTCGACAGCACCTTCGCGCCGCCGCCGGTCTGCCGCCCGCTCGCCTGGGGTGCCGACCTGGTCGTCCACTCGGCGACGAAGTACCTCGGCGGGCACTCCGACGTGACCGGCGGCGTCGTGGTCGGCGACATCGGCCTGGTGACGCAGGTTCGGGCGGCGCGGATCGACCTCGGGGGCTCGCTCGCCCCCGACGAGGCGTTCCTCTTGCATCGCGGCCTGGCGACTCTGCCCCTCCGGGTCGAGCGACACTGCGCAACCGCGCTCGCGGTGGCCGAGGCGCTGGTGGGGCATCCGGCAGTGGAACGGATCGAGTACCCGGGCCTGACCGGTCACCCGCAGCACGCGCTGGCGGGCAAGCTGTTCGAGACCGGTCCCGGCGGACCGCGGTACGGTGCGATTCTCACGATCAGCCCACGGGGCGGCCGCGCGGCCGGCTACGAGCTCGCGGACGGGCTTCGGGTCGGCACGGTCGCGACCAGCCTGGGCGGGGTGCACACCGTGGTCAGCCACGTCGCGTCGACGACCCACCGCCAGTTCGACGACGCCGCGCTCGAGGCGGCCGGCATCGCACCGGCGGCGGTCCGGTTCAGCATCGGCCTCGAGGACGCCGACGATCTGGTCGACGACATCGAGCGCGCGCTCGACGCCGTGCTGCGGGCGCAGCGATGAACTGCACACCAGCCACATCTGGCACTAAGATCACTTCCGTGTCAGCCTTCCGGCGGCTCCGCGTCGGGGCGGTCGTCGCAGCGCTGGCGTCCCTGACGACGCTTGCGGCCGCGCCGGTGCCTGCGCTTGCCGCGCACGGCCACGGCGGCCCGAGTGCGGGCCAGATCGCCAAGAGCCGGCGTGAGGTCGCGAGCCGGGAGCGTCAGGTGCGCGCCGCCGCGGCAGCGGTGGAGCGCGCCAAGCTGGCCCTCAACCGGCTGAACACCTCCGCCGAAGTGGCGTTCGAGGCCTACGACGAAGCCCGGGTGAAGCTGCACGCCGCGCAGCACGCGGTCCACACCGCGCACGTCGTCCTGGCCGGTGCCACCCAGCAGGTCAACAGCGGCGAGGTGCGGGTCCACAACTTCGTGACCGCGGCGTACGAGACCGGAGGGCTGTCCTCGCTGGACGCCTACCTCTCGCCCGGCGGCCCGGCGGAGCTGGTGTCACGGGTCGGCGCGCTCGCGGCGGTCGACACCTCCGAGCACACGACGCTCCAGCAGCTCGAGGCGGCGCAGATCTACCAGGGCGTGGTCAGCCGGCAGGCGGAGTCGGTGGCCTCGATCGCGACCGCAGCCGCGGCCGCGGCCAACCGGGCGAAGCAGGCGGCGCTCGCGGCGGTCCACCGGCAGAGCGTCCTGCTGGCGAAGCTGCGCACGACGCAGCACCACCTGAACCTGCTGCTCACCCAGGCCAAGGCGCACGTGTCCAAGCTGCAGCGCGAGCGGTTGGCCGCGATCGCGGCGGCCCGGGCGCGGGCAATCGCGCGCCGGCAGGCCCAGGGCTCGTCCGGTCCGAGCCCGTACTCCGGCCGGTCCGGCAACCTTTCCGGCACCGTGTCCGCCGCGACCGCGCTCGCCGCGCTGCAGGCCGCCGAGTCGCAGATCGGCAAGCCCTACCAGTGGGGCGCGGCCGGCCCGAACTCCTACGACTGCTCCGGGCTCACGATGTGGGCCTACGACCAGGTCGGGGTGCACCTGCTGCACTACACCGGCGACCAGTGGAACGAAGGCGCCCACGTGAGCCGCAGCGAGCTGCGCCCGGGCGACCTCGTGTTCTTCGCGACCAACACCTCGGACCCGTCGACCATCCACCACGTCGGCATGTACGTCGGCGGCGGCGAGATGGTGGATGCGCCGTACACCGGCGTCGACGTCCGGTACGACTCGATCGACCGGCCCGACTACATCGGTGCCGTCCGGCCCTACCAGCGGTGAGCCCGGAGCCAGCCGAGCACCGGCCGGTCCGGGTTGCCGTGATCTTCGGCGGCCGCAGCAGCGAGCACGCGATCTCCTGCGTCACTGCCGGCAGCGTGCTCGGCGCCCTCGACCCGCACGACTACGACGTCCTTCCGATCGGGATCACCCTGGAGGGGCGCTGGGTGCGCGGCGACGCGAAGGCGCTGGAGATGCACGGTCGCGAGCTGCCCGCCGTCTCCGGTGCCGGGGCATCGCTCGCGCTGCCCGGTGACCCCACCGCTCTTCCCGCCGAGCTGGCCGGGGTGGACGTGGTCTTCCCGCTGCTGCACGGGCCGTACGGCGAGGACGGAACCGTTCAGGGGCTGCTCGAGCTGGCCGGCGTGCCGTACGTCGGATCGGGGGTGTTCGCCTCGGCCGCCGCGATGGACAAGCACCAGATGAAGCGTTTGCTTCGAGAGGCCGGACTCGCGGTCGCGCCGTACGCCGTGGTCCGGGCCGGTCGGCCGGTGCCGGCAGCGGTCGCCGAGCTCGGCTTCCCGGTCTTCGTCAAGCCCGCGCGGGCCGGCTCGAGCATCGGCATCACCAAGGTCACCGACCGGGCCGGGCTGGAAGCTGCGCTCGACGCCGCACACGAGCACGACCCGAAGGCGCTCGTCGAGGTGGCGATCTCGGGCCGGGAGATCGAGTGCGGGGTGCTCGCGGGCCTGGGCGATGGGGTGCCGGAAGCCTCGCTGCCGGCCGAGATCCGGGTCGGTCCGGACTCCCCGTTCTACGACTTCGAGGCGAAGTACATGCCGGACAGCGGCACCGAGTTCGACATCCCGCCGAAGCTCGACGACGCGACCATCCTGCGGATCCGCGAGATGGCGGTGGCGGCGTTCACCGCGCTGGACTGCGAAGGGCTGGCCCGCGTCGACTTCTTCCTGACCGACGACGACACGTTGCTGGTCAACGAGGTCAACACGATGCCCGGCTTCACCCCGGTGTCGATGTACCCGCAGATGTGGGCAGCGAGCGGCGTGGACTACCCGACGTTGGTCCGCCGGCTGATCGACGACGCGTTGCAGCGGGGGACCGGCCTGCGCTGAGCGCCGACCTCGCCGACGGTCAGGGCAGCGCGTGCCGCAGCGGCACGGCGAGGTCCACGAGGAATGCGCCCTGTCCCTGGTAGTGCTTCGGGACGGTCAGCCGCAGGTAGATCGTCGTGCCTGCCGCGACGCCGGGCCGCAACGCGGTCCAGCTCACCGCGGATCCGGCGCGCTGCTGGAACCACCGCACCCCGTCGACCTCGGTGGTCTCCGACGAGGACGCCGAGTAACCCGCAGGCTGCGCAACGCCGCAGGTGAGCACGACCGGCGGCGACCCCCACGCGTGCACCAGGTTCGACCGCGGGCTGATGACCCGCGGCTTCAACCCCTCGAGCCGCTGCGGGAGCAGGTTGGTCAGCTGCGCGCAACGCTCCGAGACCGCGCCGCTGAGCACCGGCGGCTCGACCTTGACCGCACCCGGTGTGCAGGCGCAGACAGTCGCCAGGACGACCGCCGCGACCGCGGGCGCGGCGAGCTTCAGAGGTGGACGACCGGGCAGGTCAGCGTGCGCGTGATGCCGGGCACCGCCTGGACCTTCGCGACCACGAGCTTGCCGAGCTCGTCCACGTTGCGCGCCTCGCTGCGCACGATCACGTCGTACGGTCCGGTGACGTCCTCGGCCTGCGTGACACCCTTGATCGACGCGATCTCGGTTGCTACCGCTGCTGCCTTCCCGACCTCGGTCTGGATCAAGATGTAAGCCTGAACGGTCATCGGCGCTCCTCACCCTGAGCAAACCCGGCGCTGGAAGCCCTGACGGTATCCGACCGGAGAGGACGGTTGTCATCTCGGTAACCGATGAAGGCGAGTTCGGGCTGGTCCGGCGGATCATCGCCCGGCTCGGCGATGCCGGCGACCTCGTGGTCGGCCCGGGCGACGACGCGGCCGTGATCGAGGCGCCGGACCGACGGGTCGTCGCGTCGACGGACCTGATGGTCGAGGACCGGCACTTCCGCCGGGACTGGTCGAGCGGGTACGACGTGGGTCGCAAGGCCGCGGCGTCGAACCTCGCGGACGTCGTGGCGATGGGGGCGAGCCCGACCGCGATCGTCGTCGGGCTCGCGATGCCGGCGGATCTGCCCGTGGGTTGGGTCGACGCGCTCGCCGACGGGCTGCGCGACGAATGCGCCGAGCTCGGTGCGGTCGTGGCCGGCGGTGACATCGTCCGCAGCGACACGCTGACGATCGCCGTCACCGCACTCGGAGACCTCTCGGGCCGCGCGCCGCTGACGCGCGCCGGCGCCCGGCCGGGCGACCGCGTCGTGCTGGCCGGTCGGCCCGGCCGGGCCGCGGCCGGCCTCGCGATGCTGACGGCAGGCCATCCGCACGCGCCCGTGGTCGCCGCACACCGGCGTCCGCATCCGCCGTACGGCGAAGCGCTCGCCCTCGCGACGGACCACGGGGCGACCGCGATGATCGACGTCTCCGACGGCCTGCTCGCGGACCTCGGTCACATCGCGGCCGCATCCGGCGTACGGATCGAGCTGGTCGCGGCGCGGCTGCCCGTGGACCCGGAGGTGGCCGCCGCGGCCGCGCAGCTCGGCGTCGACCCGATCGACTGGGTCGCCACCGGCGGCGACGACCACTGCATCGCCGCAACCGTGCCCGCTCGGGCCACGCCCGAGCTGCCGGTCATCGGCGACGTCTTCGCCGTGGCGCCCGGTGGCGTCGCCGAAGTGGTCTTCGTCGACCGCCCGACTCCACCGGCCGGTGGCCATGAGCACTTCCGCTGAGCGGCGGTGTTCGTAGGCTGGGAGCGGTGAGCATCACCGCGCCGCCTCGCGTTCTCACCGTTGCCGGGTCGGACTCGGGCGGTGGGGCCGGGATCCAGGCCGACCTGAAGACGATGCTGGCTTTCGGCGTGCACGGCATGAGCGTCGTGACCGCCGTGACCGCGCAGGACTCGAACGGTGTCCACGGGTACTGGGAGCTCCCGGTCGAGGCGGTCGACGCGCAGCTCGCGGCGGTCCTGGACGACATCGGCGTCGACGCGGTCAAGACGGGGATGTTGGCCTCGCCCGACCTGGTGTCGGTGACCGCCAAGCGCCTCGGGCAGGTGAGCGCGCCGATCGTGGTCGACCCGGTCTGTGTCTCGAAGCACGGGGACCCGCTGCTGGTGCCCGAGGCGGTCGAGGCGATCGTCACCGAGCTGCTCCCGCTCGCGACCGTCGTGACCCCGAACCTCCCCGAGGTCACCCGGCTCACGGGGCTGGTGGTGCGCGACGCCGGCGGCCAGCGTGAAGCGGCTGAGGCCTTGCTGGCGCTCGGGCCGACGTGGGTCCTGGTGAAGGGTGGCCACCTCGACGGCGCGCCGAACGACCTGCTCACCGATGGCGACACGGAGGTTGAGCTCACGGCGCCGAGGCTGGACAACAGGCATACGCACGGCACCGGCTGCACGCTCGCGTCGGCGATCGCCTCGTCGCTGGCGCTGGGCGGCTCGGTGCCGGACGCCGTACAGGCAGCGAAGGACTACGTCACGGGAGCGATTGCGGGTGGGTTCCCGCTCGGATCAGGCATCGGCCCGGTCGACCACGCCTGGCAGAGCCGCGGCGGCTAGCGCGCGACTTTCCCGGCTTTGATGCAGCTGGTGCAGACGTTGAGGCGCTTGCGGTTGCCGCCGCCGACGACGGCTCGGACCGACTGGATGTTCGGGTTGAAGCGCCGGCGCGTGCGCCGGTGCGAGAACGACACGTTCATGCCGAACCCGGGACCCTTGCCACACACATCGCAGACGGAAGCCACGGCGACAGGGTAGCCCGGCGCCGCGCCCGGACTCAAAGTTCGCTCGCGCCGTCGACGTCGAGTCGGCCGAGCGTCCTACGCTGCCGCGTGGAGGTGGGCCGGTGGTTGACGGCAGCACGCCGTTGAAGACGGTCGTCGGGGGCAAGACCGCGGCTGCGCTCGCGAAGGCGTTCGACTACGCGACCGTGGGCGACCTCCTGCACCACTACCCGCGGCGCTACTTCGAGCGCGGCGAGCTCACCGACCTTGCCGAGCTCAAGGTGGGGGACCAGGTCACCATCCAGGCGAAAGTGGTCAAGGTCAGCGGGGTGAAGATCCGCGAGAAGCTGCACAAGACCGACGTGACGGTCACCGACGGAACCGGCCGGCTCGTGGTCACCTTCTTCAACCGGCGCTACCTCGACCACACGCTGCTCGAGGGCATGGAGATCGTCGTGGCCGGCGAGGTGGAGCGGTTCAAGAGCCGGCTGCAGCTCAAGCAACCGGACATCGCGGTCGAGGGTGACCGGCTGCTCGCCGAGGCGGGTGCACTCATGCCCGTGTACCCGGCGACCAAGGCCCTGCCCACCTGGTCCATCCGCCGGGCGGTCCGTACGGCACTCGATGTCGCTGACCTGCCCGAGACCCTGCCGGACCCCCTTCGCCGCGATCGTGGGCTGATCGGCGTCGACCAGGCACTGCAGTGGATCCACCGACCGGAGAGCTGGAAGCAGATCCAGCAGGCCCGCGATCGCCTCAAGTACGACGAGGCGTTCGTCCTGCAGGTGGTGCTGGCGCAGCGGCGGTCGCGGATCGACCTCGAGCCGGCGACGCCACGCGCACCCCGGGCAGGTGGACTGCTCGAGGCGTTCGACGCGCAGCTGCCGTTCACGCTCACGGCCGGCCAGGTGACGGTCTCCGAGGACGTGATGGCCGACCTCGCCGGGACCCGGCCGATGCACCGGCTGCTCCAGGGCGAGGTCGGGTCCGGCAAGACCGTGGTGGCGCTTCGGGCCATGCTCGCGGTGGTCGACGCCGGTGGCCAGGCGGTGCTGCTCGCACCGACCGAGGTGCTGGCCCAGCAGCACGCCCGGTCGATCGATGCACTGCTCGGACCGCTCGGGCGCCAGGGTGAGCTCGGCGCCGCCGACGTCGCCACGCGCGTGGCGCTCGTCACCGGGTCGATGAGCGCGCAAGCCCGCCGGCAGGCGCTGCTCGACATTGCGAGCGGCGATGCCGGCATCGTGGTCGGCACGCACGCGCTGCTGGAGGAGCGGGTGCAGTTCTTCGACCTCGGACTGGTCGTCGTCGACGAGCAACATCGCTTCGGCGTCGAGCAGCGCGACGCGTTGCGCGGCAAGGGAACGACGCCGCCCCACGTGCTGGTCATGACCGCGACACCGATTCCGCGGACGGTCGCGATGACGGTGTACGGCGATCTCGAGACCTCGACCCTGACCGAGCTCCCGCAGGGTCGTCAGCCGATCGCGACGACCGTGGTTCCGACCGCCGACAAGCCCGGTTGGCTGGACCGGGTCTGGGCGAGGGCGCGCGAGGAGGTCGACGCCGGCCGCCAGATCTACGTCGTGTGCCCCCGGATCGACGCCGACAACGGCGAGGACGACGCCGGCGACGCGGACGCTCCGGAAGCGCCCGAGGGCGGTTGGCGGGCGGCGGCGGCGGTCGAGGACTGGGCGCCGCGACTCGCGGCCGGCGCGCTGGCCGGCCTGCGGGTCGAGATCCTCCACGGCCGGCTGGCCTCCGACGCCAAGGACGACGTGATGCGCCGGTTCGCCGCCGGCCACGTCGACGTACTCGTGGCCACCACGGTGATCGAGGTCGGCGTCGACGTCGCGAACGCGACGGCGATGGTGGTGCTCGACGCCGACCGGTTCGGGATCTCCCAGCTGCATCAGCTCCGCGGTCGGATCGGACGCGGCGCGCATCCCGGCGTGTGCCTGCTGGTCACGGGCGCAGAAGCCGGTACGGCGGCCCGCGAGCGACTCGACGGCGTCGCCGCCACACTGGACGGGTTCGCGCTCGCCCGGCTCGACCTCGAGCAACGACGCGAGGGTGACGTGCTCGGCGAGTCGCAGTCCGGCCGCCGGTCCCATCTCAAGCTGCTCCGGCTGCTTCGTGACGAGGACGTGATCGCCTCGGCCCGCGCCGACGCGACCGAGCTGGTTGCGGCGGACCCTGATCTGGCCGGCCATCCGGCGCTGGCCGCCGCGGCCGCTGCGCTCGTCGAGGCCGAGCGAGCCGACTACCTGGAGAAGACGTGACGCGAGTGATTGCCGGGACGCTCGGCGGCCGCCGGCTGGTCGTGCCGAGCGGGCCGGAGACGAGGCCGACCGCAGACCGGGCGAGAGAAGGGTTGTTCTCGACCCTGACGTCGATGCGCGGGAGCCTCGACGGCGCGGCCTTTCTCGATCTCTACGCCGGGTCGGGTGCGATCGGCATCGAGGCCGCCAGCCGGGGCGCGGCGACGACGATGCTGGTCGAGCGCGACCCGGCCGCACTTCGCGCCATCCGCGAGAACCTCGCGTCGCTGGAGCCGGCCGGCGTCGAGCTGTCCGGCGAGCGGGTGGAGCGCTGGCTGGCCCAGCCGGCGACGCAGGCGTTCGACGTCGCGTTCCTCGACCCGCCGTACGCCGACCCGGTCGAGCCGGTCCTGCGCCTGCTGGCCGAGCGCGGCTGGCTCGCACCGGAGGCGATCGTCGTGGTCGAGCGGGCGAGCCGGCGGACCGGACCCGGATGGCCGGCCCGGATCGCCGAGCTCCAGTCGCGGCGCTACGGCGAAGCCACCCTCTGGTACGGTCGCCGATCATGACGCGGGCGGCGTGTCCTGGTTCCTTCGACCCGATCACCAACGGCCACCTCGACGTCATCGAGCGGGCGGCACCTCTGTTCGACGAGCTCATCGTCGCGGTCGGGATCAACGTGTCGAAAAACCGGCTCTTCGAGCCCTCCGAGCGCCTCGACATGATCCGCGAGGCGACCGCGCACCTCCCGAACGTCACCGTCGAGACCTTCCAGGGCCTGATCGTCGACTTCTGCACCGCCAGAGGCATCCAGGCGATCGTCAAAGGGCTGCGTGCGGTCAGCGATTTCGACTACGAGCTGCAGATGGGCCAGATGAACCGCTCGCTCGCCGACATCGACACGTTGTTCATGCCGACCGCTCCGCATTACAGTTTTTTGTCGTCAAGCCTCGTCAAAGAGGTCGCGACGTACGGCGGAGACGTCTCGGGCCTGGTGCCCGAGTCCGTGCTCCGCCGGCTGCGGGAGCGGCTCGGGGGCTAGCCGCTGCCGCCGGACACGACGGGAAGGCAACGGTGGACATCTCCGCGCAACTCGACGAGCTCGCCGCGATGATCTGCTCGGCGCGCGCGATGCCGATGTCGGCGTCCTGCGTCGTCAACCGCAACGAGGTGTTGGAGGCGATCGAAGGGCTCCGCGCGTCCCTTCCGGACGAGCTGACCATGGCGCAGGACCTGCTGGACGAGCGCTCCGCGGTCGTCGAGGAGGGCCGGGTCGAAGCGCAGCGGATCATCGACGAGGCGGTCGCGGAGCGCGACCGGCTGGTCGCCCGCACCACCGTGGTGAAGGAGGCGACCCGCGAGGCCCAGCGCCGGGTCGAGGCGGCGCAGGACGAGGCCGACCGGATGCGGCTCGAGGTCGACGACTACGTCGATGCCAAGCTGGCCAACTTCGAGATCATCCTGCGCAAGACCCTCGGGGCGGTCGAGCACGGCCGCGACAAGATCAGCGGCCGCCTCGACGAGCTCGAGGCGCTGTCGGACTCCAGCGAGCCCGCCGAGCCGCTTCCGAGCTGAGCCGCTTCCCGGCGCCGCTCCGGTAGGCTGGAGCGGCGGTAGTACGCCGCTTCTCCCATGATCGTGAGACTCCTCGCCATGCCCGCCCACCCCGCCGCGCACGCCGACGCGCGCTCGCCGTTCGTCGTCGACACCCGTGATCTCGGCCGCCGGCCCGGCACGATGCGCGAGCTGCAGCGCAGCGTCCCGGCGCCGCCCGGATGGGAGCTCGAGCTGGTTCGGGTCCCCGAGGCCGCGCCGGTCGAGCTGGACCTGCGGCTCGAGGCAGTGGTCGACGGCGTCCTCGTGACCGCCGCGGTCGCCGCGCCGCTCGCCGCGGAGTGTGGGCGCTGCCTCGAGCCCGTGCGGGATCGGCTGGAGCTCGCGGTGACCGAGCTCTACCTCTACGAGCCGGAAGCCGACCCGTCGGCCGAGGAGGACGAGGTCTGCGCGCTCGACGGCGACCTGCTTGACCTCGAGCCGGTGCTGCGCGACGCGGTGGTCCTCGCGCTCCCGCTGAACCCGCTGTGTACGCCGGACTGCGCCGGGCTCTGCCCGCGTTGCGGCGAGCGGCTGGCCGATGCCGCGGCCGATCACGGCCACGACGAGGCCGACTCCCGATGGGCGGCCCTCGCCCAGCTGCGCGAATCCGGCAGAATAGAGCCGACTCACAACTCCGAGGAGCAGTAACCGTGGCCGTTCCCAAGCGCCGGATGTCGCGTAGCAACACGCGCTCGCGCCGTTCGCAGTGGAAGACCTCCGCGCCGACCCTCGTCGACTGTCCGCGTTGCCGGCAGCCGAAGCTCCCGCACGTCGCGTGCACCGTCTGCGGCACTTACAACGGCCGCCAGGCGGTCAAGGTCTGACGGCTCGGATCGTGTCCGCGGGGTTCGACGTGTTCGAAGCAGTCCGCGGTGCGGTCGCGGTCGTCTGCGAGGTTCCGGCCGACCAGCTGACCGCGGGCACGCGGTTTGCCGACCTCGGCGCGGACTCGCTCTGCCTGGTCGGCATCGCCGACCTGGTGGAGGCGCGCGCGGCCGAAGCCGGCGGCCGGCTGTCCATCGACGACGCCACCCTCTGCCGGATCGGCTCACTCGGTGAGCTGACCGAGGACATCAAGTCCCGGCTGGACTCCCCGCCGGTGCTGTCCGTCGCCTCATGAGCCGATGGCCGTGACCGACCGCCGGGTCGACGACTCCGCCGATGTCGTCGGCCTGATCGACGCCCTCGGCGGCGGGGTCGACCGCGCGCTCGTGGAACTGGCGATGACGCACCGCTCCTACGCCTACGAGAACGGCGGGCTGCCGACCAACGAGCGGCTGGAGTTCCTCGGCGATGCCGTGCTCGGCGTGATCATCACCGAGGAGCTGTTCCGCCGTCACCCGGACCTGCCCGAGGGCCAGCTTGCGAAGCTGCGCGCAGCGATCGTGAACTCCCGGGCGCTGGCGGTCGTCGGGCGCACGATCGAGGTCGGCCGCTACGTGCGGCTGGGTCGCGGCGAGCAGGCCAGCGGTGGCCGCGAGAAGTCCTCGATCGTCGCCGACGCGGTCGAGGCAACGATCGGGGCGTTCTACCTCGACTGCGGGATCGAGGCCACGCGCGCCCTCGTGCTCCGGCTGTTCGCCGCCGCGCTCGACGACGCGGCCAACCTCGGCGCCGGCCTGGACTGGAAGACCTCGTTGCTGGAGCTCGCCGCCGAACGCTCGCTCGGCTCACCCGACTACGTCGTGCTCGAGAGCGGCCCGGACCACCAGAAGGTCTTCCACGCCAAGGTCCTGCTGGGCAACGTCGAGGTCGGTGAGGGCGACGGCAACAGCAAGAAGCAGGCCGAGCAGCTCGCCGCCGAGCAGGCCTGGACCGCCCTGACCGCACGCGGCTCGTAGCCGGCGGAACTGCCATGCCCGAGCTGCCGGAGGTCGAGACCGTCCGGGTCGGCCTCGATCAGTACGCCGTCGGGCGGACCATCGAGGCGGTCGACGTCTTCGGGCCGCGCACGCTGCGCCGGTACCCGCCGGGTGAGACCGACTTCGTCAACCGGCTGATCGGGCGGCGGGTCGAGAGCGCCCGCCGCCGCGGCAAGTACCTCTGGCTCCCGCTCGACGACGGCGCTGCCCTGCTTGCCCACCTCGGCATGTCGGGACAGTTCCTCGCGGTTGCCCCGGACACGCCGCCCGGCCCGCACCTGCGGGCGAGGTTTCGCTTCGCCGACGGTCCGCCCGAGCTGCGTTTCCTCGACCAGCGCACCTTCGGCGGGCTGTCGCTCGACGACACGGGACTGACCGACGACGGCGTACCGCGATCGCTCGCCCACGTCGCTCCGGACCCGTTCGAGGCGGCCTTCGACCCGGCCGCGTTCGCCGCCGCGATCCGCCGTCGCCGGACCGGTGTCAAGCGGGCGCTGCTGGACCAGACTCTGATCTCGGGAGTCGGCAACATCTACGCCGACGAGGCGTTGTGGCAGGCCCGGCTGCACTATGCGCGCGCCACCGACCGCTTGCGCCGGCCCGAGATCGAGCGCCTGCTCACCGCGGTGCGCGAGGTGATGGCGGCGGCGATCGTCGCAGGCGGGACGTCGTTCGATGCGCTCTACGTCGGGGTCAACGGCGAGAGCGGGTGGTTCGACCGCTCACTCGAGGTCTACGGGCGTGAGGGGGAGCCCTGCTCGCGGTGCGGGACGCCGATCGCGCGGCGCGCGTTCATGAACCGCTCGTCGTACTTCTGCCCGACCTGCCAGCCCCGACCCCGCAACGGCCGCTGGTGAGCGCGTCGGAGCCCGCTCGGCTGACCGCCTGGGTGCGCGGGCGGGTCCAGGGGGTCGGCATGCGCTGGTGGATCCGCGCTCGCGCGCTGGAGCTCGGGCTGTCCGGCTGGGCCCGAAACCTCGACGACGGCCGGGTGGAGGTCGTCGCAGAGGGCCCGAGAACCGCCTGCGAGACGCTGCTCCAGCGGCTGCGCGAACCCGGCGCGCCGGGCCGCGTCGACGGGGTCTCCGATCGCTGGTCGCCGGCCCGCGGAACGCCCGACGGCTTCGCCGAACGATGACCCTTGTGGTCTCTTGACCGGTCCCGATGCGGGGTTCACACTGAATATCGACCGCGACGCGTGATCATGCCGCGGATACGAACGAACCGCACACGGTTCCTCATACGTCGGGCGACGCCTCTACCGAGGTGTCCGCGACACGTCCTCAACCTGGAGGATCGGCAACGATGGCCAAGGCTCTACTCGGTCATGTCGGGAACGATCTCGACGTACGGGTGGCGGCCGAGCTTCGGCGACTGCGCAACCGGGTCCGCGAACTCGAGTCTGAACTCGAACGTCTGGAAGCAGCAAACAAGGCGCTGTCGGGCGGCGATCTGGTGATCGACAACGACATGCTGACCCTGTCCGTTCCCGAACCTGAGCCCGCCCTCACGTAACACGCGGCGCCGGCTCCCGGTGCAGCGTGACGTCGTCGGCTAGCGTGACGGTTGGCCTTCCCCGACTTCGCTGACCCCTTTTCGGAGCCCTGCGGGTGCATCTGTCGAGCCTGACCCTTCGTGGGTTCAAGTCCTTCGCGTCCTCCACGACGCTGCGTTTCGAGCCGGGCATCACGGTCGTCGTCGGCCCGAACGGCTCGGGCAAGTCGAACGTCGTCGATGCGATCGCCTGGGTGCTCGGCGAGCAGGGCGCGAAGTCGTTGCGCGGCGGGAAGATGGAGGACGTCATCTTCGCCGGCACGGCCGGGCGACCTGCGCTCGGCCGGGCCGAAGTCGTGCTCACGATCGACAACTCCGACGGTGCGTTGCCGATCGACTTCAGCGAAGTCACGATCTCGCGGACGATGTTCCGCAACGGCGGCTCCGACTACGCGATCAACGGAAGCCCGTGCCGACTGCTGGACGTCCAGGAACTGCTGTCCGACTCGGGCATCGGCCGCGAGATGCACGTCATCGTCGGGCAGGGCCAGCTCGACGCGGTGTTGCACGCCGCGCCCGAGGACCGGCGGGCCTTCATCGAAGAGGCGGCCGGCGTCCTCAAGCACCGCAAGCGCAAGGAGAAGGCGCTGCGCAAGCTCGAGGCGATGCAGGTCAACCTCAACCGGCTGCAAGACCTGACCAACGAGCTGCGCCGCCAGCTCAAGCCGCTCGGCCGGCAGGCGGAGGTCGCCCGCCGGGCGAGTGCGATCCGGGCCGAGTTGCGCGACTCGCGGTTGCGGCTGTACGCCGACGACCTCACCGACCTGCGCGCGACGCTCGACGCGGAGGTCGCGGACGAGACCGCACTGCTGCAACGGCGGGCGGCGGTCGAGGCCGATCTCGCCGATGCCAACCGGCGCGAGGCCGAGCTCGACGCCACCCTCGCGGCGCAGACCCCGCGCCTCGCGCAGGCGCAGGAGACGTGGTACCGGCTGGCCGGCCTGCGCGAGCGGCTGCGCGGAACCGCGTCGCTGGCGGCCGAGCGCCGCCGCGGGCTCGCGATCTCGGAGGACCTCGAGGTCTCGACCCGCGACCCGCAGGCCTGGCAGGCCGAGATCGACGCGATCCGCGTGGACGAAGCGGCCGTTGCCCGCGTGCTCGCCGACGACCGCGAGCGGCTCTCGGCCGCGCAGGCGGAGCGGTCGCGTCTGGAGTCGGCGCTCGCCGAAGCGGATGCCGCGCTGCGCGCGGCGCACCAGGCCCGGCTCGACCGGCGCGAGGGACGCGTGCGGCTGCAGGGAGAGGTGAAGGCGCTGCGCACCCGCGCGGCCGCTGCGGGCGACGAGATCGGCCGGCTGACCGCCGCGCTCGAGGCGGCGCAGCAGCGGGCGGCGGCCGCTCACGCCAGCTTCGCGGCACTGGAAAGCGAGGTCGCCGGCCTGGACTCGGGGGAGGTCGACCTCGACGCGGCCTACGAAGCAGCCGCGGCCGCGCAGGCGAGTGCCGAGGAGCAGGTCGCCACCCTGCAGGCCGAGGAGCATGAGGTCGAGCGGCAGCGCAGTGCGGCCGCAGCGCGTCGCGACGCGCTGGCG
>DATJSI010000139.1 GCA_035504215.1 Mycobacteriales bacterium | reverse complement strand
GGGCGATCTCGAGCAGCCGGTCGTTGACCGCCTCGACGGCGGTGTCGATGCCGCGCTTGAGCGAGAGCGGGTTCGCGCCGGCCGCAACGTTGCGCAGGCCCTCGCGCACCATCGCCTGGGCGAGCACGGTCGCGGTCGTGGTGCCATCACCGGCGATGTCGTTGGTCTTGGTCGCGACCTCTTTGGCCAGCTGCGCACCGAGGTTCTCGTAGGGGTCGTCGAGCTCGACCTCCTTGGCGATGGTCACGCCGTCGTTCGTGATCGTGGGTGCGCCCCACTTCTTGTCGATCACGACGTTGCGGCCGCGCGGGCCCAAGGTGACCTTGACCACGTTGGCGAGCGTGTCGACGCCGCGCTGCAGAGCGTCCCGGGCGTCGGTGTGGAACTCGAGGATCTTCGGCATACCTGGCACTCTACCGGGCCGAGTGCTAACGCTCAAACGCCAGGAGGCCCGGGCATCCGCCCGGGCCTCCTGTGCGTGTTTCGAGCTACTTCTGGACGACCGCGAGGACGTCGCGGGCGGACAGGATGAGGTACTCGTCCGCGCCGTACTTGACCTCGGTGCCGCCGTACTTGGAGAAGATCACGGTGTCGCCCTCGGAGATGTCGAGCGGCACGCGGGCGCCGTCCTCGAACCGGCCGGGGCCCACCGCGAGCACGACGCCCTCCTGGGGCTTCTCCTTCGCCGTGTCCGGAATCACGATGCCGGACGCGGTTGTCTGCTCGCTCTCGAGCACGGAGACCACGATGCGGTCTTCAAGGGGCTTGATGTTCGTCTTCGTCTTGGTGGCGGTGGCCACGACCTGACCTCCTGCGGAAGGAATCTTTGGACGGCTGGCACTCTGCCGTGCCGAGTGCCAAGTTACGTCAGCGAGCGAGACCGAGTCAATCCGGCCCGGCCCACCAATAGGCCACCGGTGGGGTGATGGGCCCACCGATGGGCCATCCGTGGCGCTGTGGGCCCACCCATGGGCCATGCGTTCCTCTTAGCCGGCGGCGAGGACGGCTTCGGGTACGGCGTCGAGCGAGCGCAGGATCGCCTCGGCGAGCAAACGGGCGGCGTCCGGGTGCAGCTCGAGCGCGACCCGGGCAGCGGGGCCCTGAGCCGGGTTGCGCAGGTCGACGTTGAGGGTGTGCCCGGCCATCGCATGCACCGGGTGGTCGACGTACACGCTGGCGTCGGTGACCCGCAACCACTCACCACCCGGGCCCTTGCCGCTGCCGGCGACCTCGAGCAGTTCGGTCTGGTACGTGCACATCTCAACCGGCCAGGTGCGCGTCGAGGAAGGCCCAGATCTTGTCCCACGCGTCGACCGCGGTCTCCGGTCGGTACGACGGCCGGTCCACTGAGAAGAACGCATGCCCCGCGCCGTCGTAGCGGTGGAACTCGTAAGGCTTGCCGGCGTCCTTCAGCAGCGCCTCGATCTCGTCCACCTGCTCGGGCGTCGGGTACTTGTCGTCGTTGCCCCACAGCCCGAGCACGGGACCGGACTGGGTGGCCGCGAGGTGCCCGAGCGGTGGCCGCGCCGGCATGCCCTCGGGCGTCTCGCCGACGATGAACGCGCCGTAGCAGACGACCGCGGCGGCGAGCGACAGGCTGCCGTTGGCGAGCCAGGACTGCCGGCCGCCGGAGCAGTAGCCGATCGTCGCGACCTTGCCGTTGCTGTTGCCGAGGCTGTCCAGATAGAGCATCGCCCCGTGGACGTCGCCGACCAACCGCTCGTCCGGCACCCCGCCCTGAGCCCGCGCGGTGGCGGCCGCGTCGTCGGGCGCGGCGCCGGGTGCCTCGCGCCAGTAGAGGTTCGGGCAGACCGCGTTGTACCCGTGCACGGCGAAGGTCCGGGTGATCTCCTTCGTCGCCGAGTCGTAGCCGGGCATGTGGTGGATGACCACCATGCCGCCGCGAGAGCCGCTGTCGAGCGGCCGGGCCGAGTAGGCCTCGAGGGGGTCGCCGCCGTGTCCGGTGATCGTCACGGTCTCGGCGAGAATCGCGTCATAGGTCATGACCCGAACTTTATTGCGCGTGCTAACTACCTACCATCCGGGTTGGTCCCATGCGCCCGGGACGACCGACAGCAGCCCGTTGTCCCAGCGGTAGGTCCTGCCTTCCGAGCTGATCAACACGTGATCGCCGCCGCCCGCGCTCGAGATGGTGTCAACCGCTTGTGGCAAGCCGGACGCGACCGCCGCACCAAGCCCGCGTGACCATTGAGCAGATGCAGCGAGCCCCTGAACGTCGACACAAGCCGGTTGTTCCACCAGAACGCCGGCCCTTAGCCGCCGTTGCTGCCGAAGGCGGGGAGTACGACCGCCGAGGTATCGAGGCGGCGACCCGACTTCCAGAGGTCGAGCACTCTGGTGCCGCCGTCGCCACTGCCGCACACCGAGTCGCTGTACGACAGGAACGCGCACGCCATTGCAGTGTCGTACGCAAGCCGCTCGCCTTCCGGCGACCACTGCAGGTTGCGGATGGCGTCCTGCGTCGGCGCCCACCCATGACTCGACCCGCTTCGTCTCGGGCGCTACGCCCGCTCGAGCCCGAACGGTTAGGTCAGGACGGCTGGGTTGCGTGTGGTTTGGGACCGGGGGGAATCTTCACGCCGTGGTTGTGCAGGCCGATCGTGACGACGAGGACGATGACAAAGGTCAACAACAGCAGGAAGAACACGAACGCACCGATCAGCACCCGCCGACCGCTCACCTGGCTCGGCGACGGGTCGCGGCGCAGCCTCGGGACCGGTGCGCCGGCCGGCGGGACTGGTGGGCCACTTCGTTCGGGAGTCGGGTCGCTCATGCCACCGCCATCGAGGAGTCCGCGTCGAAGTCGAGCGTGGACGGCTCGACTGCGCGCTCGACAAGTACGGCGCCGAGCGCGGCAACCATCGCACCGTTGTCGGTGCACAGCTTCGGCGGCGGCACCCGAAGCGTCAGACCCGCGTCGGCGCAGCGCACCTCCGCGAGCGCGCGCAACCGGGAGTTCGCGGCCACTCCACCCCCGATCACGAGAGTGTCGACACCTCGCGCGCGACAGGCGGCGACCGCGCGAGCGGTCAGTACGTCGGCGACCGCCTCCTGAAACGACGCGGCAACGTCCGCGACCGGCACCGGCTCTCCGGCGCGTTCGCGCGCTTCGACCCAGCGCGCAACGGCGGTCTTCAGCCCGGAGAACGTGAACGAGTACTCAGCGTCTCTGACCACGCCGCGAGGGAAGTCGATCGCCGCCGGATCGCCCTCCTTCGCTGCCCGGTCGATGTACGGGCCGCCGGGAAACGGCAGGCCGAGCACGCGTGCGACCTTGTCGAACGCCTCGCCCGCGGCATCGTCGATGGTCGCGCCGAGCGACTCGGCCGGCCCGGCGAGGTCGGGCACGTGCAGGAGCGAGGAATGCCCACCGGACACCAGTAACGCGACGCACGGCTGCGGCAGGTCGCCGTGGACGAGCCGGTCAACCGCAACGTGCGCGGTGAGATGGTTGACGCCGTACACCGGCTTGCCTGCGGACAGCGCGTAGGCCTTAGCAGCAGCGACACCCACCAACAGTGCACCGGCTAGTCCCGGGCCGGCCGTCACCGCGATCGCGTCGACCTGCGCGAGGGTCAGACCCGCCTGATCCAGCGCGCGATGCATCGTCGGCACCATCGCCTCCAGATGCGCGCGGCTTGCGACCTCGGGCACCACGCCGCCGAAACGCGCGTGCTCCTCGACACTCGAGGCAAGCGCGTCGGCGAGCAGTTCGTCGCCGCGCACGATCCCGACGCCGGTCTCGTCACAGGACGTCTCGATCCCGAGCACGACGGGCGACATGGTCATGACCGCTCCGCCAGCACGTGCCGCATGACGATCGCATCGGTGCCGCTCGGTTGGTAGTACTTGCGGCGTACGGCGATCTGCGTGAAGCCGTGGTGTTCGTACAGCTGCCGGGCCGAGTCGTTGTCCGCCCGAACCTCGAGGTCGACGTGCGCCACCCCGCGGCGACGCGCTTCCTCGAGCAGCGTGAGCAGCAAGGCGGTGCCAAGGCCGCGGCCCTGCGCGGCGCGGGCGACGCCGATGGTCTGGATGTAGGCCTCGTGCGGCGCGTAGGTGCACAAGCCCGCCCAAGCCACCAGGCGCCCGTCGTCCTCCTCGACCAGGTAGCAGCGCGAGTCGCGCTCGGCGAGCTCGGACCAGTACATCGAGTCGGTCCACGCCTCGTCGCCGAACAGCTCGCGTTCCAGCACCATCACGGGTTCGATATCCCACCACCTCATCGGCCTCATGCCGGCGTCACCTGCTTGGAGCGCCCCGGCGGCTTCGCGTCCGGCCGGCGCAGGTAGAGGGGGCGGAGCTCATCGGCCGGTGCACCCGCCGAGGCTCGCTCTGCGACCAGGTGCGCAAGGGTCACCGGGTTGGGAAACGCCTCGTCCGCCGAGACATGGAAACCCTGGAACGCCTCCGGGTACAGCAGCGCACCCTGACCCGCGACCTCGGTGACGCCGGCCGTGGTGAACCGCCGCGCGGCATCCTCGGCGGGTGCAAGGTCCGGACCCGCCTCGAACCCGTGCTCGGTGACGACCGCCCAGTAGACCTGCTTGCGTCGCGCGTCCGTGACCACCCCGGCCGGCCCGCGCGTGAGGAGACGGAGCGAGGACTCGGCGTACGCCGGAAGACCGAGCGCGTCCGCCATCGCCCGGGCCGTCACGATCCCGACCCGCAGCCCCGTGAACGGTCCCGGTCCCACACCCACCGCGATCGCGCCGAGGTCGGCGGCCGAGGCGCCCGCGCGGGCGAGCGCGCCCGCGATCATCGGCGCCAGCAGCTCGCCATGCCGGTTCTGCGCGACCTCGCTGGCACTAGCCAGGGGGTTGACGACGACGCCGGAGCCCGGCGTGCTCGGCGAGGCAGCCTCCAGCGCCGCGACGGCAACGGTCACGGCCGGCGTCGAGGTGTCCAGCGCAAGCAACAGCACCCGACCACGCTAATGACTGCGGTAGGAAGGACGCGTGGACCTGCAGTGGCGCTCGCCCTCGCCCCGCATGTGGAGCGCGCGGCGGTTGGAGGTGGGCGGGCTCACTGCGGCTGGGTTGCTGGCCGGAGGGCTGATCGCTGGCTTCGTGGGCGGCATGCTTGCGATCGTCATCGTCCTGCTCGTCGTGCTGGTGGTCGGTGGGTGGTTCGCGTTCCTCAACTGGCGCCGCTACCGGGCGTGGGGCTACGCCGAGCGCGAGGACGACCTGCTGGTCCGCCGCGGGGTGATGTTCCGCCGGCTCACGGTGGTGCCGTACGGCCGGATGCAGTTCGTCGACGTGACCGCCGGTCCGGTCGACCGGCTGTTCGGCCTCGCGACCGTGCAGCTGCACACTGCCGCCGCGGCCACCGACGCCCGGATTCCGGGGCTGGAACGCGATGAGGCGACCCGGCTTCGCGACCGGCTCGCCGCGCTCGGCGAAGCGAGGGCCGCGGGACTGTGAGCGAGCTGGTCGAAGGCACGCCGCCGGCTGCGCTACCGAGCGAGTGGGCCCGGCTGAACCCGCTCTCACCGGTGGTGCGCGCGGGCAGCGCCGTCGTAGGGGTGCTGGGCATCTTCGCGATCAATGGCGCCGCTCAGCACCGGCCCTCGTGGCCGGACGCGGTCATCGTCGGGCTCGCCGCGGTGACCGGCGTCGTCTACTGGTGGGTGACCCGCTGGCGGGTGCACGGCGGCGAGCTCCAGATCGACACCGGGCTGCTGCGTCGCCAACAGGTCCGCGTGCCGTTGACGCGGATCCAGGGCATCGACCTGGTCCGCCCGCTGCTGGCCCGGATCCTGGGCGTCTCCGAGCTTCGCCTCGTGCTCGCCGGCCATGACGGCGGCCGGGCTCGGCTCGCCTATCTCAATGAGGACCGCGCGATCGCAGTCCGGGCCCAGCTCCTCGCGCTCGCCCACGGCCTCGCCGACGACACGCCCGAGCCGCCCGAGCAGCCGATCCTCGTGGTGCCCGGGAGCCGGATCGTCGCCAGCAACCTGCTCACGCTCCGGTTCGGCATCGGGCTGCTCATGGTCATCGCGTTGATCGGGTTCGCGGTCGGGTTCCCGCAAGCGGCCGGCCCCCTGCTCGGCTCCGCCGTACCGATCGTCATCGGCGACCTGCTCGTGACCTGGCGGCTGGTCTCGTCGGAGTGGGAGTTCCACCTCGCCGAGGCGCCGGACGGCATCCGGCTGCGCAGCGGGCTGCTGCAGACCCGCGCCGAGACGATTCCGCACGGCCGGATCCAGGCGGTCCGCTGGGTGGAGCCGCTGCTCTGGCGACCGTTCGGCTGGGTGCGGCTGGAGTTCGATGTCGCGCGCCGCCGCAACGCGCAGCGCGGCCAGCGCGAGTCGGCGCTGGCCACCCGCGCACTGCTGCCGGCCGGCACCCGCGAGCAAGCCCGCTGGCTGGTCGGGCGGCTGCTGCCGGGCGCGGTCGCCGAGCTGCCACGGACGGAGGGCCCGCCGCGACGGGCGTTCTGGCGGGCCCCGCTGGCGCGGCGCTACGCCAGGATTCACGTCGACGAGCGGTACGTCGCCTGCTGCACGGGCCGGATCCGTCCGGACACCGTCGTCGTACCGCTCGAGAAGGTCCAGAGCATCCGGTGGACGCAGGGCCCGTGGGCCCGGCGGCTGCATCTCGCGAACGTGTTTCTCGACACCGCCGGCCAGCGCTTCACCGCAACCGCACGCCATCGCGACCGCCGCCAGGCCCAGGAGCTGATCGACTCGCTGCCCGACCTGGCCCGGTCGGCCCGCGCGCGCGTCAGCGCACGCTGACCCCCGCCCAGCGCGGCCCGACGCCCTCGATCTGCACGGTGCGCCGGTCGTCGGCATCCTCGTCCGGCCGTTCGATCCGCACCAGAAGCCGGTCGGTGGCCAACCGGTCGACCAGCCCGTCGCCCCACTCGACGACGGTCACCGACTCCTCGACGGAGGCATCGAGGTCGAGGTCGTCGATCTCCTCGATACTGCCGAGCCGGTAGGCGTCCACATGCACCAGGGGCAGCCGGCCGTCGCGGTGCACCCGCGCGATGACAAAGGTGGGAGAGACGACCGGTGAGCTCACGCCGAGACCGCGCCCGATCCCTTGCGCCAGCGTGGTCTTGCCGGACCCGAGCCGGCCGCTCAGTACGACCAGGTCGCCCGGCCGCAGCTGCCCAGCCAGTCGCTCCCCCAAGGCACGCATCTGTTCGGGAGTGTCGATGCTCAGCTGCATGCGAGCACCTCTGCCACCAGCCCGAGGTCGGCCGCGAGCGCGGCGCGCGGCGCTCCCGCCGGGCCGAAACGCAGGGCGGCGGACGGGTGGTACGACGCCACCAGCCGTCGGCCGCGCCAGTCCAGCGCTTGACCACGGGCATCTTCGAGGCGGACCTTCGCCGACAGCGCCCAGGTCAGCGCCGTGCGGCCCAGGGTGAGGACCAGCTCGGGACCGAGCAGCTCGACCTGCCGGTCCAGCCAGCCGGTGCAGCGCGCCGCCTCGGCCGTCGTCGGCGTACGGTTCGCCGGCGGCCGGCACTTCAGCACGTTGAGCACCGCAGTGCCGGCCCTCGCCAGCCCGGCGGCCGCCATCAGCTCGTCGAGCAGCGCTCCGCCCCGCCCCACGAACGGTCGCCCTTCGATGTCCTCGGTGGCCCCCGGTGCCTCGCCGACGATCACGAGCCGCGGGCGGTTCGGAGTGTCACCCACCACGACCGTGGAGCGGGTCGCGACCAGCTCGGGGCACGCGGTGCAGGAGCGGGCCGCGGCGGCCAACTGGCCGAGATCGGCGCAGCACGCTGCGCGTTCGCCGATCAGCCCGATCCACGGGTCGGCCGACCGCGGGCTCATCCGCCGACCGAGCGCGGCGACGCCTCGATCGCGCGGGCGACCAGGCGGCGAACAGCGGCATTCACCGCCGGATAGCGCTCGATCAACGCCATGTGCGCCGTACCCGGGATGGTCTGCAGCTCGGCATCGGGAAGCGCGGCAGCGATCACCTGGCTGTGCGAGAGCGGGGTCAGCAGGTCGTCCTCGCCGCAGGAGATCAGCACCGGCACTCCGGCCAGCACGTCGAGGGCCTCGAGCTTGTCGTGCGAGAGGAAGGTGTCGAAGAAGTCGGACATCACCCCCACCGACGTGCTGGCGATCATCCGCTCCATCAAGGCGACGAGCGACGGTGGCGCATCCGGGCCGAAGGACAGCCGCCGGGTGGCCATGAAGGCCAGGTCGGCGCCGAACCGGCGGTTGCTCTCCAGGAGCCCGGCCCGCCGGCGGACCGCGGTTGCGACGTACGGAACGGCCGGATCGACCACCCGCGACGCCCAGCCGGGCAGGCCGAGCACGGACTTGGCCAGGTTGCCGGTGGACGTGGAGAGCAGCGCAACGCCGACCACTCGCTCGCCGAACAGCTCCGGATGCTGGTCGGCGAGCGCGAGAACGGTCATGCCGCCCAGCGAGTGCCCGACCAGCACGACCGGGCCGGTCGGCGCTACCGCCTGCAGTACGTCGTACAGGTCCCTTCCGAGCTGGTCGATGGTCGAGTGCTCGCGGGTCGAGCGCTCCGATCGGCCGTGACTGCGCTGGTCGTAGAAGACCAGCCGGCCGAGATCACCGAGCTCGCGGCGCTGGAAGTAGAACGAGTCCATCGTCAGGGTGAACCCGTGCACGAAGACGACAGTGACCGGCGCCGCGAGGTCGCCGTCGACCTCGACGTGCAGAGCGATGCCGTCGTCCGCGATGACGTCCAGGCCCTCGTTGTGCAGGGCATCGAACGGCTCGTCGCTGAACGGATCCGGCTGGCTGCGGGCCCGCCCGACCGCGCGGCGCTCGGCCGCGATCGCTCCGGCAAGCGCCGCGCCGGCCGCACCGGCGGCCAGTGCGGTCAGCCCGAGGGTTCGCCGTTTGCTCAATGCTCGCCCGTGTAGGTGCGCAACACCCGCGCCCCGACCCGCGAGACGATCTCGTAGTTGATCGTGCCGATCGCCTCGGCCCAGTCGTCGGCAGTCGGCTGGTTGCCGTCACCGGGCCCGAACAGCACGACTTCGTCCCCGGCCGTGACGCGGTCATCTCCCACGTCGACGACGAACTGGTCCATGCACACCGTGCCGGCGATCGGATAGCGGCGATCGTTGATCGCGACCTCGCCGCGGTTGGTGAGGTGCCGAGGTACGCCGTCGGCGTACCCGAGGGGGACCAGAGCGAGCGTCGTCGCACGCTCGGTCGTGTAGCGGTGCCCGTAGGAGACCCCCTGCCCGGAGTCCACCTGCTTGGTCAGCGCGACCTCGCTCACCAGCGTCATCGCCGGCCGCAGGCCGAGCTCGGCCGGCCGGCCCACCTCGGCGCCGGGCGAGAGCCCGTAGACGGCGACCCCGGGCCGAACGAGGTCGTAGTGCGTCTCCGGCAGCACCAGGGTCGCGGCGGAGTTGGCCAGGTGGCGCACCTGCGGCTCGATGCCGGCAGCGCCGGCTACCACCAACGCTGCCTCGAAGGCCCGCCGCTGCGTCTCGATGGTCGGATGCGCCGGCCGGTCGGCATAGGTGAGGTGGGACCAGATGCCGACCACCTCGACCGAGCCGTCCGCCACCGCCTTCGCCGCGGCGTCGACGAGGTCGGGCCAGTCGTGTTGGGTCGCACCGGCCCGGCCAAGGCCGGTGTCGATCTTGAGATGCACTCGTACCGGATGGCCAACCGTCGCCGCCGCTTCCGCCGCGCGGTCCAGCGCCCATCGGGCGTTCACGCCGAGGTCGACCCCCACGGCAGCGACCGCGTTCCACGGGTCGCCGGGCCCGAGCAGCCACGCGAGCATCGGAGCGTCGACGCCCGCCGCGCGTAGCTCCAGAGCCTCGTCCGCGATGGCGACACCCAGCCACTCGGCGCCGCCTTCCAGCGCGGCTCCCGCCGATTCGAGGATGCCGTGGCCGTAGCCGTCGGCTTTCACCACCGCCATCACCGCCGCGCTCCCGGCGCGGCGCTTGAGCTCGGCAACATTGGACCGGATCGCGTCGAGGTCGACTCGCGCGAAAGAGACCGACATCCCGCCATTGTCTCAGCCCTCGCGATCCGCGCCGCGACCCTCCGAGCAGACGGCGTAGCGTTTGCGCAGACGACCGCCGTGGGTAAGGAGGCCAGGTGACGACGCCGGAATCGACCGACGCCCTGCGCGACGAGGTGCGCGGACTCGACGAGCGAATCGCCGAGCTGCAGCGCTACGCGGATGATGCGCGGAAAGACCTGGAGGAGTCCTCCGACAAGACCGCTGCGATCGAGAGCGCCGAGCAGCAGGAGGCGTTGATCAGCCAGCTGAACCTGCGCCGCCGCGAGCTGGTGGAGCGGATCGAACACGGCTGATCGAGCGCCTTGCCGTGCCTAGCCGGGTGGGCCAAGATCCCGGCATGGCCGATGACCCGTTATCCGTCGTCAAGGCGGCGTACGCCGCGTTCGCCGCCGGTGACCTCCCGACCGTGCTCGGGCTGATCGATCCCGAGGCCGTGTGGATCGAGACGGACGCGGAGGCGTTGCCGGTCCGGGGAACCTTCGTCGGCCCGGAAGCCGTCGCGCAGAACGTGTTCGCGGCGGTTCCCGACCACTGGGACTCCTTCGAGATCGTGCCCGAGGCGTACTTCAACGACGGCGAGACCGTGATCGCGCGCGGCCGGGTGCGCGCCACGGCCAGGTCGACCGGAGCCAGCATGGATGCGGCGTACGTCCATGTGTTTACCGTGCGGAACGGGAAGATCGTCCGGCTGACCAACCACCACGACACCGCGGTCTGGCGGGAGACACTCGGGCGCTGAAGGCGCTCAGTCGCGGATTGCGCGGACCGCGTCCGGCAGGTGCTCCGCGATGTCCATCGCGGTGATCGACGCGGCCGGTGAACCGGCCGCGAGCAAGCCCGCGAAACCGTGCAGGAAGGCGCCGACCGATGCGGCATCAAACGCCGCCAACCCGCCGGCGAGCAGCGCGCCACAGACGCCGGAGAGCACGTCGCCGCTCCCGGCGGTCGCAAGGTACGGCGTCGAGGCGGTGTTGACCCGCAGCGCTCCGGTTGGCGTCGCGACAACCGTGGTCGAGCCCTTCAGCAGAACGGTCGCTCCCAGCTCGCGGGCGGCCCGGGTGGCATGCGTGACGCGGCTCGCTTCTACCTCGGCAGCATCCAGCCCCATGAGGCGGGCGAACTCGCCCGCATGCGGGGTCAGCACCGTCGCGGCGCTTCGGCCACGGAGCGCGTGCTGATGGGTCCCGAGCCACGTGATCGCGTCGGCGTCGACGAGCACGGGCAGGTCGCTCTCCAGCACCGAGGCGATGATGTTGCCGGCGGCGTCATCGGTGCCTAGGCCCGACCCGACGACCCACGCCTGCACGCGGCCGGCGCTTCGCACGCCATCGCCGTCGCCAGCCGAGATCCTGGTCACGATCGCTTCCGGCCAGCGGCGGCGGACCAGCTCGCCGGGCCGCTTGACCCCGGCGTAGCGGACCATGCCGACACCGGTGCCGAGCGCGCCACCGACGGCGAGCACGGCGGCACCGGTGTAGGCATTGCTGCCGGCAACGATGCCGACGACACCGCGACGGTATTTGTCCGACTCGGCGGCCGGAGCGGGCAGAAGCGCGGCGACATCGTCCGCGTCGAGCACGGTCGCCGACGGCTCGGGCAGGTCGAGCCCGATGTCGACCAGCTCGACCAGGCCGGCGTGCTCGGCGCCGGGAGAGACGACGAGACCGAGCTTGAGCGCGCCGAAGGTCACCGTGGCATCGGCCCGCACAGCCGCGCCCGGGACCTCGCCGGTGGAGGCATCGACGCCGCTGGGAACGTCGACCGCGACGACCGTTGCGTCCACCGCGTCGAGCTGCCCAGCGAGCTCAGCCATCGGCGGCCGAAGCGCCCCGGTCGCCCCGATCCCGAGCATGCCGTCGATGACGAGGTCGGCACGCCGGAGGAGCTCGGCGCAGTCAGCCCCTGGCGCGGCTGCGGCATAGCCACCCGACGCCCGCAGGGCGGCGAGTGCGGGAGCCAGCACCGAGTCCGAGAGCAGCAGCGCATCCACCCGGGCCCCGCGTGCGGCCAGGCGCGCGCCGGCGTACAGAGCGTCCCCGCCGTTGCCGCCCGACCCCGCGAGGACGACCACCCGGGCGCCGTAGACGGCACCGAGCAGGGCCGCGCAACTGCTCGCGAGCGCTGACGCGGCGCGCGCCATGAGGCTGCCCTCGGGCAGGCTCTCCAGCAGTGGGGCCTCGGCCGCGCGAACCTCGGCCGTGGTGTATGCCGCCCTCACGGCGCGTGCTCCGCGACCACCATCGCGACCACCACTCCCGCGTCGTGCGACAGCGAGAGATGCCAACCCGTGATGCCGAGCTCGTCGGCCGCGGCCTGCACCGTGTCGCGTACGTCGAGCAGTGGGCGGCCGGTGGGGTCACGGCGCACCTCGACATCGTGCCAGGCGAGACCACCGGGCGCGCCGAGCACCTTCGCAACCGCTTCTTTTGCGGCAAACGTCGCTGCGAGACTCGACGGCGGAGCATTTCGCTCGCGCCGGGTGAACAACCGGTCGGACAGGTGCGGCGTCCGGTCCAAGGCCGTGGCGAACCTGGCCAGGTCGACGATGTCCACGCCGACGCCGACGATGGTCACTCGACCGTGACGCTCTTCGCGAGGTTGCGGGGCTGGTCAACATCGAACCCGCGCGCCATCGCGAACTCCGCGGCCAGCACCTGCATGGGCACCAGCATCAACATCGGCGTCAGGAGTGACTTCGTGTCAGGGATCGAGATCAGGTCATCCGCATGCGGAGCCATGCTCTCGTCGCCGTCGGTTGCGATGACGATGGTGCGGGCCCCCCGCGCACGGATCTCCTGGACGTTGGTGACCAGCTTGGGTGTCAAAGCATGTCGAGGTGCGATCACGACGACCGGCGTACCGCGATCCACCAAGGCGATCGGCCCATGCTTGATCTCACCGGCCGGAAAGCCCTCGGCCGAGACGTACGCCAGCTCCTTCAGCTTCAACGCGCCCTCGAGCGCCATCGGGTAACCGACGTGACGTCCGATGAACAGCACCCGGTCGTGCGACGCGATCTCGCGAGCCAGCTTGCGCACCGGATCCATCCGGGTCAGCACGGCGCTCACCAAGTCGGGCATCTGCTCGAGGTCGTGGAAGTGCGAACGCACCTCGTCGCCGTCCCGGTAACCGCGAACCTGGGCGAGGTACAGGCCGACGAGGTAGACCGCTGCCAGCTGCGTCATCACAGCCTTGGTCGACGCGACCGCGACCTCCGGGCCGCCTCGGGTGTAGAACGCCGCATCCGACTCCCGGGCGATGGACGAGCCGACCGTGTTGGTCACTGCAAGCACCCAGGCCCGCTGCCGGCGGGCATGCCGCACCGCCTCGAGCGTGTCCGCGGTCTCGCCGCTCTGGCTGATCGCGATCACCAGCGTGTGCCGGTCGAGGACCGGGTCGCGATAGCGGAACTCGCTGGAGATCTCCACATGCACGGGCAGCCGTGCCCAGCGCTCGATCGCATACTTCGCGACCAGACCCGAGTGGTACGCCGATCCCGCGCCGACGACGATCACCTGGCTGAGGCCCTGTATGTCCTCGTCGCTCATCGCGAACTCGTCGAGGGCGAGCCGGCCCTGCGCGTCCAACCGGCCGCCGAGCGTCTCTCGAATCGCCTCGGGCTGCTCGTCGATCTCCTTCAACATGAAGTAGTCGTAGCCGGACTTCTCCGCCGCGGCCACGTCCCAGTCGACGTGGAACATCTCGCCGTCGACCTGCACACCAGCGAGATCGGTCACCTTGACCGCGTCGCGCCGCAGCTCGACCACCTGATCCTGATCGACGGTGCGGGCGCTGCGGGTGTGTGCGATGAACGCGGCGACATCACTCGCGAGGAAGTTCTCACCCTCGCCGAGGCCGACGACCAGCGGCAGGTTCCGGCGTGCGCCGACCACCACATCGGGCTGCTCACGGTGCGCGACGACCAGCACGAAAGAACCCTCGAGGTCGGCACACACCGCGCGCACCGCCTCGGCAAGGTCACCGTCGTAGCGCTCCTCGATCAGGTGCGCGACCGCTTCGGTGTCGGTCTCGCTGGTCAGCCGGTGCCCGCGCTGCTCGAGCCCGTCCCGCAGCTCGATGAAGTTCTCCAGCGTGCCGTTGTGCACGACCGCGATGGAACCGGTGCAGTCGACGTGCGGATGCGCGTTGCGGTCGGTCGGAGCGCCGTGGGTTGCCCAGCGGGTGTGCCCGATCCCGAGCGTGCCGGCGAGGTCCCCAGCGTCGCTCTCCGCCAGCGCTTCCTGCAGGTTGGCCAGCTTGCCGGCCCGGCGAACGACTTTCAGCGCGCCATGGTCGTCACGGATCGCGATTCCGGCTGAGTCGTATCCGCGGTATTCGAGCCGTTTGAGGCCGTCGACGACGACGCCGAGCGCCGGTTTCGACCCGACGTACCCGACGATTCCGCACACAAGGAGAAGGGTACGCCGCAGGCCTCGCCGCCGCGGTCAGCCGAGACGGCTGGCGATCCGGTCCGCAACCTCGCGCGCTACGGCGTCGGTCGGCGCCTCGACCATCACCCGGACCACCGGCTCGGTGCCGCTCGCGCGCACGAGAATCCGGCCGTCGTCGCCGAGCTCCTGCTCTGCCGACTGAACCGCCGCGGTCGCCTCGGCAAGTGCTCGTCTCGCATCCGCCACCGCCACGTTGACGAGAACCTGCGGAAGCCGATCGACCACCGCTGCGAGCTCGCCGAGGCTCTGCCCCGAAGCCACGACGGCACCCATCAGGTGCAGCGCCGTCAGCACGCCGTCACCGGTGCTGGCATGGTCGAGCAGGACGATGTGACCGGACTGCTCGCCGCCAAGCGCCAGGTCATCGGCCCGCATCCGCTCGGCCACGTGCCGATCTCCGACCGGCGTCACGACGACATCGATGCCGTACGGTCGTAAGGCCTTGGTGAGTCCGAGGTTGCTCATGACGGTGACCACGACCGCGTTGCCGCGCAGCGCGTGACGCCGGTGAAGGTCCAGTGCGAGCACCGCAACGATGCCGTCGCCGTCGACCAGAAGCCCGCTCCCGGTCATGGCCAGGCAGCGGTCCGCGTCGCCATCGTGCGCGATACCGATGTCCGCGGAGTGTTCCGCGACGGCCGACCGCAACGACTCGGGATGCAGAGCACCACACGCATCGTTGATGCGCGAACCCGACAGATCCGTGTTGATCGCCGTCACGTCGGCACCGGCCCGGGAGTAGACCTGCGCCGCAACCGACGCCGCGGCACCGTTGGCGCAGTCCACGACGACCCGAAGGCCGTCGAGCCGACGCGGCTCGGTCGCAACGACGGCATCGACGTACCAGCCGGGCTCCGCACCGAGGTCAGCGACCACGCGGCCCACTGTCGATGCCGCGGCCGGAGGCAGGACCCGCTCGACCCGGGCCTCGATGGCCCGCTCGCCGGCCTCGTCGAGCTTCAGCCCACCCGGCCCGAACAGCTTGATGCCGTTGTCGGGAGCCGGGTTGTGGCTCGCCGAGATCACGACGCCGAACTCGGGCCTGCGGTCGAGGCCGGGTACGCCGTCCGCCACCGCACGGGCGACCGCGGGCGTCGGAACCACGCCGAGCAGCACAACATCGGCACCGGCCGCCGTCAGGCCACCGATTATGGCCTCCTGCAGCCACGATCCGGACTCGCGCGGGTCCCGGCCCACGGCCACGAGCGGCGCGCGGTTCGGTGCGAGCTCGGCGACCGCAGCGGCGGCCACCGAGCGCGCGAGGTCAGCCGTGAGATCGACACCGGCGACCCCCCGGATTCCGTCCGTCCCGAACAGCCTCGCCACACACTCACCTCACCTCAGCCGGCACCGTCAACCGCCCACGCTAGGTGACAGCACCGCGGGTCGCACCACGGCAAGGGGGTGCAGATCCAAGCATCGGCTGCGGTGCTCCGCACCGCGCGGACGGTGGCTCAGCGGACGAACAGGATGACCACGACCAGCCACTCCGCCACCACGACCAACGCACCGAACGCTTCGCGAACGGAGACGAGCGAAGGAATGGCCTGGATCGTGTCGCCACGCGACTGAGCGCGGCGCAACACATCCCGGGCAAGCGACCGCCGGCGCAGCGCGGCAGGGGCCGAGAACGCGACGAGCGCCAAGCTCACCGGGATGAGCGGCCAGACGGTCGGAGAGGTGATCGCGAACTTGCCCTGCCACAAGACCTCGCCGATCAGCACAGCTGGTGGCAACAGTGCGGCGAGCCAGTAATGCACGCCGAACCGCGTCATTTCGAGCGCGGGACCCAGTCCGAATGGGTCGTCGACACCGCTGCGGATGATCGGAGGCGGCAGCGTGTTCGCAACTGCCACGGGGACGGGCGGGTCGGGCGGCAGCGGCACATGCGCGGCTACGACGCCGACCACCTGTTCCGGTGGAGGGTCGTGACCCTCCACGCCGCTATCCCGCACCAACGCGGTGGGCTGACCGTTGGAAAGCCAACGATGCTCGTGCCGGCCCAGCGGGTCGTCGTACCAGCCCTCGAGGCCCACGGCGACGAACCTTAAGGCGCGGAGGTGAACCGAGGGCGAACAACCCGCGGGGCGAACCCCCGCGACTCCCGCACGGCCGCAGAGCGGGCACGTGGTCCAGCCAGCGCGCGCTCAGCAAGCGCTGAGGACGCGAGTGGCAAGGCCGCAGGGAGCGCCGCGTGCTTGAGGCACGCAAGCGAGGGAGAACGCCGGCAGCGTTCGCGTCAGCCGCGCTCAGCAAGCGCTGAGGACGCGAGTGGCAAGGCCGCAGGGAGCGCCGCGTGCTTGAGGCACGCAAGCGAGGGAGAACGCCGGCAGCGTTCGCGTCAGCGCGCGCTCAGCAAGCGCTGAGGACGCGAGTGGCAAGGCCGCAGGGAGCGCCGCGTGCTTGAGGGCACGCAAGCGACCGAGAACGCAGCCAATCGCGTTCTCAGCGCTTGCTGTACTGAGGGGCTTTGCGGGCCTTCTTGAGGCCGTACTTCTTCCGCTCCTTGGAGCGGGGGTCCCGGGTGAGGTAGCCGGCCTTCTTCAGCGGGCTGCGGGCGTCGTCATCGGTGAGGAGCAGGGCTCGGGCGATACCGAGCCGGATCGCGCCGGCCTGCCCGGAGATGCCGCCGCCCTGGACCCGGACGAGGACGTCGTACCGGTCGACCAGATCGAGGGTGACGA
Organism: Mycobacteriales bacterium; assembly: GCA_035504215.1. Classification (NCBI taxonomy): domain Bacteria; kingdom Bacillati; phylum Actinomycetota; class Actinomycetes; order Mycobacteriales; species Mycobacteriales bacterium. Next base: position 6,467 of record DATJSI010000139.1, on the reverse strand, counting down.
ACGGGTCGTTGGCGATCTGCTGGTGCACCTTGTTCGGGAAGTACTCCTCGAGGGTGCGGCCGTTGATGGTCCAGGTGCCGTTGCCGGCGACCAGGCGGACCCGGGCGATGGCCTCCTTGCGCCGGCCGGTCGCGCCGACCGGGCCGCCGGCGATCGGCCGCGGCGTCTTCGCCGGAGTGGCCGCCGGAGCAGCCGCCTCGGGGGCCTCCGCGACGGCCTCGGATCCTTCGCTCGTCTCGCTCTCGGCGACCTCGGGGTCGACGGCGGTCTCGGTCACGGTCTCGCTCACTACTGCGCCACCTGGGAGATCTCGTAGGGCACCGGGTGCTGAGCCTGGTGCGGGTGGTCGGGCCCGGCGTACACCTTGAGCTTGCTGGCCATCTGCCGGCCGAGGCTGTTGTGGGGGAGCATGCCGCGCACCGCCTTCTCGACGACGTACTCCGGCCGCTCGTCGAGCAGCTTGGAGTACGGCGTCTCCGTCAGGCCGCCCGGATAGCCGGAGTGCCGGTAGTCGATCTTGTGCTCCCGCTTGGTGCCGGTCATGGCGACCTTGCCGGCGTTGACGATGATCACGAAGTCCCCGGTGTCGACGTGGGGGGCGAAGATCGGCTTGTGCTTGCCGCGCAGCAGCCGGGCGGTCTGGCTGGCGAGGCGCCCGAGCACGACATCGGTCGCGTCGATCACGTGCCACTGGCGCGTGATCTCGCCGGGCTTGGGTTGAAACGTACGCACAGGGGTGCCTTCGTCGGGTCGTCGTCGGGAGTCGGCGGGGCGCCGCCGATCGCGCAGGCTGGCGCCAGTGCGACCGTTCGAGGCTACCCGCGCCCGTCGTAACCGGTCAAAACCGCTGCCGCTCGGTCCACCGGCGCCCAGTCCGAGCCCTGGCCGAGCCCAGGCCGAGGCGCAACCGGTCTCTGGCCGCGGTCAGTCGCGGGGCGCGAACGCGCAGAATTCGTTGCCCTCCGGATCGGCCAGCACGGTCCAGTCGACGTCCTCGTCCGGCCGGCGGAGGACAACCGCCCCGCGGGCGACCAGCGCCTCGACGTCAGGCGCGAAGACGTCCCAGTGGATCCGGTTCTTGACCGTCTTCGGCTCGGGCACGCGGTTGAAGTCCATGGTGAGGATGGGCATCCCGGGCACCTGCTCGAGGGTCGCCCAGTGCGGCCCCTTCGTGTCGAGCGCTGCACCGAAGGTCTCCGCCCACCAGGTGGCGATCGCCACCGGGTCGACGCTGTCGACGACCACGCCGTGCAGCCGGTCGGCCGGCAGCTCGGCGCGGACCATCGCGCAGAACTCACCGCCGTCCGGATCGCCCAGCACGGTCCAGTGCCGTCCCTCGTCGGGTTGCTCGAGCCTGGTCGCCCCGAGCGCCTCGAGGTCGGCAACGTTCTGGGTGTAGATGTCGAGGTGCACCCGATGCTTGACCGACTTCGGCTCGGGTACGGCGACCACCCAGATCGTGTGGCCGGGTGTCGGGCCGACGACCGCGCCGCCGCCGCCGGACTCCCAGGGCTGCCAGCTCAGTCCGAGCACCTCCGCCCACCACGGCCCGAGTAGGTCGGGATCGGCCGCATCGAGGCACAGGTCCTTGAACCTCGCGAGCGGTGCGTCACTCACGGGTCAGCTCGGGACTGCGTCGCAACAGATGAGCGCGGGCGGCTGCGTCGTCGTGGCGGTCGCGGTCAGCCAGCCGGTCCGCGACCGCCACCCGGTGGTCGATGTCGACGTTGCCGCCGTACTTGAACTTCGCCTTGACCTCGCGAATCGCGAGCCGCAGTCCGCGGATGCTCGGCAGCGATCGCAGGTGCGCCTCCGGGTCGGCGTGCGGGACGTCCGGCTCGAACTGCGCGAGCTGGCGGCGCAGGATCGCGAGCTTGCCGTCCTTGTCGTCGACCACGGTCGCAGCACAGGTCAGCTGTGCGGCGGCGTAGTACGTCGTCGGGATCCCGAGCGCGGGGTCCTCGTCGGCGATCGCCTTCCATGCCGACGGGATGTACGCCCAGTCCCCGGCGACCGCGAGCAGCACGGTCGGGTTCTCGTCGATGGCATGCCACACCGGGTTGGGGCGGGCAAGGTGCAGCAGCACCTCCTCGCCCTCGAGGACGTACTGAGTCGGTACGACGACCGGCACCTGCCGGTCGCGGCCCGGCGCGATCAGCTGACCAAACCCTTGCGTGGCAACAAAATCACGCCACTCGTCGTCACCGACAGAGGCATCCCACGGATGAACCAGCATCAACGCACCCGCTCGACTCGACCCTCGTCCCAGACCGGCTCGCCGGACTCCTCGACCACGCCGTCGGCGCGAAAGACCACGAAGCGATCGAACGAGCGCGCGAACCATCGGTCGTGAGTCACCGCGACAACAGTGCCTTCGAACGCGTCGAGCCCCGCTTCGAGCGCGTCCGCCGACACGATGTCGAGGTTGTCGGTGGGCTCGTCCAGCAGCAGCAGCGTCGCACCGGACAACTCGAGCAGCAGGATCTGCAACCGGGCCTGCTGGCCGCCGGAAAGTGTCTCGAAGGCCTGCTCTCCGGCCGTTGCGAGCTCATATCTGTCGAGCACGCGCGCAGCCTGCTCGCGTCCCATGCCGTCGCGGTGCTCATCGCCACGCCACAGGATGTCGAGCAGGGTGCGGCCGATCAGCTCGGGATGCTCGTGGGTCTGGGCGAACCAGCCGGGGCGAACCCGCGAACCGAGCCGCGCCACCCCACTGTGCGCAACCGAGACGATCGGAGTGCCGGCGACCGGCCGATGCTCCGCGTCCGGATCGGAGCCACCAGCAGCGAGCAGCCGCAGGAAGTGCGACTTGCCCGACCCGTTGGACCCGAGCACGGCAACTCGTTCGCCGAACCACACCTCGAGATCGAACGGTTGCATCAGGCCGGTGAGCTCGAGCGCCTCGCAGACCACCGCCCGCTTCGCGGTCCGCCCGCCTCGCAGCCGCATCCGGACATCCTGCTTGAGCGGCACCGCCCGTGGTGGCCCGATCTCCTCGAACCTGGCCAGCCGCGTACACGCGGCCTGGTAGGCGCCGGCCATCCCGTCGTTGTACCTGGCCTTCTCCCACATCCGCAGGACCAGCGCCTTCAGCTTCGCGTGCTCCTCATCCCACCGCCTGCGTAGCTCCTCGAGGCGGCTGTTGCGTTCCGTCCGCGCTTGCGCGTACGACGCGAACCCGCCGCCGTGGATCCACGCGTGGTTGCCCGCCGCTCCGAGCTCGAGCGTGACGATCCGGTTCGCCGTACGGGAGAGCAGCTCTCGGTCGTGCGAGACGTAGAGCACCGTCTTCGGCGACTCGGCCAGGCGTCCTTCGAGCCACCGCTTCGCCGGAACGTCCAAATAGTTGTCCGGCTCGTCGAGCAGCAGCACCTCATCCGGGCCCCGAAGCAGCGCCTCGAGCACCAGTCGCTTCTGCTCGCCACCGGACAGGGTGCGCACCTCTCGCCATCGGGCCCGTTCATAGGGGATCCCGATCGCGGCGACCGTGCAGGTGTCCCAGAGCACCTCGGCGTCCCAGCCGCCGGCATCCGACCACTCGGCGAGGGCGTGTGCGTAGCGCAGCTGGGTCGGCTCGTCTTCGGCTTCCATCATCGCCAACTCGGCGGCATCGACCTCCCCGGCGGCAGCGCGCAGCCTCGGCGGCGCAACCGACAGCAGCAGGTCGCGGACGGTCGAGTCGTCGCGCACCGAGCCGACGAACTGGCGCATGACGCCGAGCCCGCCGGACGTGACCACGGTGCCGGCGTCCGGCTGGAGGTCGCCGGTGATGATCCGAAGCAGCGTGGACTTACCCGACCCGTTGGGGCCGATCAGCGCCGCCTTCTGGCCGTCACCGACCCGGAAGCCGATCTCGTCGAGCAGCATCCGCCCATCGGGCAGCGCGAAGCCGACCCGCTGGACGTCGACATGGCCCATCCGCCCAGTGTCGCAGTGCGCGCGAGCGAATTTCGCCTAGCTGCGTGCCTGCACGGGTCGGCCGTCGCGACGCTGGCGGGTCTGCGCGACCCGGTCCGACAGCCCCTCTGCGGGCGGGTAGTCGACGCCGACCAGGGTGAGGCCGTGGGCCGGCGCGACCGTCACCGTCGAGGCGCGGACCTTGGCGGCGAGCAGCTCGCCCGGCCATTCGACCGGCCGGCGGCCGTCCCCGACCGCGAGCAGGGCGCCGACCATCGACCGGACCTGGTTGTGGCAGAACGCATCGGCGTGCGCGCTGATCGTGACCACCCCGTCGGCGCCGCGCACCGCGTGAAGCTGGCGCAGCGTGCGGATGGTTGTGGCGCCGGCCCGCGGCCGGCAGTACGCCGCGAAGTCGTGTTCGCCTTCGAGCTGTGCGGCAGCCCGGTTCATCGCCTCGACGTCCAGCGGCCGTGGCCAGGCGAGCGTGTCGCGGCGACGAAGCGGGTCCGGCACCGCGTCGGTCACCCGGTAGCCGTAGTGGCGACCCAGCGCCGCGAACCTCGCGTCGAAGCCGTCCGGCGCGGCACGGATGTCCCGCACGACCACATCGTCGGGCAGTACGCCGGCCAGCCGCCGCATCAGCATGCCGAGATCGGTCACCGCGGCTTCTGGCAGGTCGATGTGGGCAACCTGCCCGCCGGCGTGCACACCCGCGTCCGTTCGCCCCGCGACCGTCAGCGCGGGCGCCTCGGCGAGACCCAGGACCTTCGCAAGCGCATCGTCGAGGACGGCTTCAACCGTCCGCCGGCCGAGCTGGCGCGCCCACCCGGAGAACTCGGTTCCGTCGTACGCCAGATCGATCCGCACACGGACGAGCCCGCCACCCTCAGCGGGGTCGGCGGGCTCGCTCCGAAAGACGGATCCGTCCGTCACTGCTCGCTCGGGTCGTCCTCGTCCGCAGCTGCGTCACCGGCGGCGCTGTCGTTGTCCTCGCCCGCAGGTTCAGCCGTCGCCTGCGCTGGGTCGGCCTCGTCGGCCGTATCGGCCTGATCGGCTTCGTCAGAGGGCTCAGTGCTCACGCCGGGCTCGGTGCCTTCGCCGGGCTCGGTGCCTTCGCCGGGCTCGGTGCCCTCTCCGGGCTCGTCCACCGCATCATCGAAGTCGCCGGGCGCTGCCGCCTCGGCCGCAACACCGGCCGCGACGTCCGACTCGGACGCGAGGTCGGCGGCCGCCTCGGCCGTGGCCCCGGTCGGGCGGCGACGGCGGGCGAATCGGGTGCCGCGCGAGCGCTCGGCCTCGCCGACGACCTCCTGGGCGGCGCTGCGGTACTCGACCAGCTCGATGATGGCCATCGGCGCGTTGTCGCCCTTGCGCGGCCCGATCTTGGTGATCCGGGTGTACCCGCCCTGACGATCGGCGAAGCCCGGGCCGATCTCGGCGAACAACGTGTGCACGACGGTCTTGTCGCGGACCACGGTCAGCACCTGCCGCCGGGCGTGGATGTCACCACGCTTGGCGAAGGTGACCAGCCGCTCGGCCAGCGGCCGCAGCCGCTTGGCCTTCGCCTCGGTGGTCGTGATCCGGCCGTGCTCGAACAGCGATGTGGCAAGGTTCGCCAGCATCAATCGCTGATGCGCCGGTCCGCTTCCGAGCCGCGGACCCTTGGTCGGCGTAGGCATCTATGGCTCCCTGCTGCCTGTCGTGTTGCCTGTGTTCTCGGGTGGTTAGTACTGCTCGGTCTCGGCGAAACCGGCGTCGCCGTTGTCGTCGTAGCCTTCGTCGTACCCGGCGATGACAGACGTCGGGTCGAACCCGGGCGGGCTGTCCTTCAGCGCGAGGCCGAGCCCGGCCAGCTTGCCCTTGACCTCGTCGATCGACTTCTGGCCGAAGTTGCGGATGTCCATCAGGTCGGCCTCGGACCGCGAGACGAGCTCACCCACCGAGTGGATGCCCTCGCGCTTGAGGCAGTTGTACGACCGGACGGTCAGGTCCAGCTCCTCGATCGGCAGCGCCAGGTCGGCCATCAGCTGAGCATCGGTCGGCGACGGGCCGATCTCCACGCCCTCGGCGCTCTCGTCGAGCTCACGCGCCAGCCCGAACAGCTCGACCAGGGTGTGCCCGGCAGAGGCGATCGCGGTCCGCGGGGTCATCGAGGCCTTGGTCTCGACATCGACGACGAGGCGGTCGAAGTCGGTGCGCTGCTCGACGCGGGTGGCCTCGACCTTGTAGGTCACCTTGAGCACCGGCGAGTAGATCGAGTCGATCGGAATGACGCCGATCGGCTGGCCCGGCTGCTTGTTCTGCACGGCAGACACGTAGCCGCGGCCACGCTCGACGGTGAACTCGATCTCGAGCTTGCCCTTGCTGTTGAGGGTGGCGATGTGCAGGTCGGGGTTGTGGATCTCCACGCCCGCCGGCGGCGCGATGTCGGCGGCGGTGACCTCACCGGGACCCTGCTTGCGCAGGTACATCACGACCGGCTCGTCGTGCTCGCTCGAGACGACGAGGTTCTTGATGTTGAGGATCAGGTCGGTCACGTCCTCCTTGACGCCCGGCACGGTGGAGAA
>DATJSI010000138.1 GCA_035504215.1 Mycobacteriales bacterium | reverse complement strand
GTGTCGTCGAACAGCACGAGCGGGTGCAGGTTGCCGTCACCGGCGTGAAAGACGTTCGCGACCCGGATGCCTGCCGCTGCCGCGAGCGACTCGATCGCGAGCAGCACCTCCGGCAGCGCGGTACGAGGGATCACGCCGTCCTGGACGATGTAGTCCGGGCTGATCCGACCGACCGCCGCGAACGCCGACTTGCGGCCCCTCCAGATCAATGCGCGCTCGACGTCGTCGCGGGCCACCCGGATCTCGAAGGCTCCCGCCGTCGTGGAGAACCGCTGCACCTCGGCGAGCTGCGCATCGACCTCGCACGCCGGCCCGTCCAGCTCGGCCACCATGACTGCTCCCGCCGCGGCCGGATAGTTCGGGTGCACGGCAGCCTCGGCGGCTTCGATCGCAAGCGCGTCCATCAGCTCGATCGCGGCCGGGAGCACTCCGGCGGCGATGATCGCGCTGACGGCGGCCCCGGCGTCCTCGATGGTGCGGAAGCCGGCCAGCACGGTCTGCACCGCCTGCGGCTTGCGCAGCAACCGGACGGTCGCCTCCGTGACGACGCACAGCGTGCCCTCGCTGCCGACGACGGCACCGCCGACGTCGTACCCCACCGGGTCGGGCGCGCGGCCGCCGACTCGCTCGATCGAGCCGTCGGGCAGCACCAGCTCGAGCGCGGTGACGTGGTGTGCGGTGAAGCCGTACTTCAGACAGTGCGCTCCGCCGGAGTTCTCCGCGACGTTGCCGCCGAGCGAGCAGACCTGCTGGCTCGAGGGATCCGGTGCGTAGTAGAAGCCGTCGGCCGCGACCGCCTTGGTGAGGTCCGCATTGATCACTCCGGGTTGCACGACGGCTCGCTCGTCGTCGAGGTCGACGTCCACGATCCGGCGCATTCGCGACAGGACGATCAGTACGCCGTCACTGCGCGGCAGCGCGCCACCCGACAGGCCGGTGCCCGAACCGCGGGCGACGAACGGGACGCCGGCGGCCGCGCAGCGCCCCACGACGTACGCGACGTCCTCCGCTGACTCAGCGAGGATGACCAGTCCCGGGATGCAGCGGTAGGAGGCCAGACCGTCCGACTCATACGTACGGAGCTCGGCATGATCAGTCACGACCTGCGCCGCTCCGAACCGGCGGACGCAGTCCGCAGCGAGAGTGTCGAGCGCGCCCAACCCGTCTACAACCGGTCGTAGGCCGGAAGGGTCAGGAAGTCGAAAAAGTCGTCGGACAGGGCAACCTGCTCGAAGATCTCTCGCGCCTCGTCCCACCGACCGGCGGAGTAGGCCTCGTCGCCCACCTCACGGCGAACCTCGGCCATCACGTCGTCCGCGACCGACCGCACGAGCGCCGCGCTCACCTGCTCACCGGTGTCGGCGAGGGTCGCGTCGTTGTGGATCCACTGCCAGATCTGGGACCGCGATATCTCGGCGGTCGCCGCGTCCTCCATCAGGTTGTGGATCGCCGCCGCCCCGTTGCCGCGCAGCCACGACTCGATGTACCGGATCCCGACATCGACGTTCGTGCGCAGGCCGACGCTGGTCTTCTCACCGGGCGTCAGAGCGACCGCGAGCAGGTCGTCGGCGGTGACGTGCACGTCCGGTCGCAGCTTGTCGATCTGGTTCGGCCGGTCGCCGAGGACCGCGTCGAACTCGGCGAGCGCCGTCGGCACGAGGTCGGGATGCGCTACCCAGGTCCCGTCGAAGCCCGCGGCCGCCTCGCGCTCCTTGTCCGCCTTCACCCGCTCGAGCGCCACCCGGTTCACCTCCGGGTCTTTGCGGCTCGGGATGAACGCCGCCATTCCGCCCATCGCGAACGCACCGCGCTTGTGGCAGGTCTGCACCAACAACTCGGTGTACGCGCGCATGAACGGCACCGTCATGGTCACGCTGTTGCGGTCCGGGAGCAGGAACTCCTTGCCGCGGTCGCGAAAGGTCTTGATCATCGAGAACATGTAGTCCCAGCGGCCGGCGTTCAGGCCGTAGGAGTGCTCGCGCAGCTCGTAGAGGATCTCATCCATCTCGAACGCCGCGGGGATCGTCTCGATCAGCACGGTCGCGCGGATCGTCCCGCGGGCGACACCGAGCGCATCCTGCGCGTGGTTGAAGACGTCGTTCCACAGCCGCGCCTCGAGATGCGACTCCATCTTCGGGAGGTAGAAGTACGGCCGCGTCCCCTTGGCCTGCAGCCGCAGCACGTTGTGGAAGAAGAACAGCCCGAAGTCGAACAAGCCGCCGCTCACCGGTTCGCCGTCGACGAGCAGGTGCTTCTCGGGCAGGTGCCAGCCGCGCGGACGTGGCATCAGCGCGGCGACAGTGGGGTTCAGCGCGTAGCTCTTGCCCTCCGGCGACACGAAGTCGATCCGGCGCTCGATCGCGTCGATCAGGTTCAGCTGCCCCTGCACCTTGTTGTGCCAGGTGGGGGTGCTCGCGTCCTCGAAGTCCGCCATGAAGACCTTCGCACCGGAGTTGAGCGCGTTGACCAGCATCTTCTTCTCGGTCGGACCGGTGATCTCCACGCGCCGGTCGAGCAGGTCCGCGGGCGGCGCAACCTGCCAGCCGGAGTCTTCGCGGACGTCCTTCGTCTCGTCGAGGAAGTCCAGCCGTCCGGTCGCCGCAGCCTGCGCCCGGCGCTCTCGCCGGCGGGCGAGCAGCTCGGTACGACGGGCGCCGAACGCCCGCTGGAGGTCCGCGACGAAGTCGAGCGCCGACGGCGTCAGGATCTCGTCGAACCGGTCCTCGAGCGGACCGGTCACCTGCGCAGCGTCAGTGCTTGCCATTCGTCTCCATCTCCGCGCGAGCCCGCCGGGCCCGGCGCCGTCGGCGCCGAACCACCAACACCATCACAGTCGCGGCCAGGCCGAGCAGCCTCGGGGTCAGCCAGGACGGCCGCGATGTCCACCGGTCCGCGCCAGGGACGGCCGCGGTCAACGCCGGCCGGGGCGCCGCCGGCTCGTCGGGAGAGGTGATCGCCGGCCTCGCCGCGCGGGTCGCCGGCTCCGCCGTGCCGGTCGCCGGGGCCGGCGCGGCAACCGAGTGCTCGGCGCCCGATCCGGCGAACCCGTCCGCGAGGCGGCCGAGCACCCGGGACCAGCCGGTCGCGTCCGCCCGCTCGCCGCGGCCGGTGACCGCGATGTCGCCACCGACCTCAACCGTGCAGCCGGTGCCCGCCTGGGCCGCCGTCACGGTCAAGGTGGCCGCCAGCAGCCCGTCGCCGCGGGCCTCCTTGCCCTCGACCGTGATGACCGTCGAGCGAGTGCCGCCGTCGACCGCCGTGGCCCGGCCGGTCGCGCGGGCCGTCACGCGGTAGGTCACCTGGGTCGAACCGAGGGTGCACCTGACCGAGCCGCTGGCCGTGTCGCCCGCGCGGGCGAGGGTCGCGCCCGGCAGCGCCGAGAGCGCCTGGTCGAGCGCTTCGCCGATCGGCCAGACCCGATCCACCGGCTCGGCGTACGTCGCGCTGTAGGAACACCGCATCAGGGCATTCTGCTCGATCCGGCCCGACCGGGCGTGATTGACTGCCATGCCATGACCGCCCGGCCGATCGCCGAGGTGCTTGCCGGCCAGCGAGTTCTGGTCACCGGATCCACCGGCTTCGTCGGCGAGGCCTTGCTCGAGCGCCTGCTGCACGACCTGCCGGAGACGCCGGTCGTGCTGCTGGTGCGGGCCCGTGGGCTGCTCGGTGCCACCGATCGGGTCCGCCACGTGCTGAACGGACCCGCCTTCGAGCGGCTGCGCGAGGCGCGCGGCACGGACCTCTCCGAGCTGGTCGACAACGGTCACATCACCGTGCTCGAAGGCGACCTCGACGCGGTGCCCAACCTGCCCGACGACCTCGACATCGTCATCCACTGCGCCGGCGAGGTGTCGTTCGATCCGGCGATCGACGAGGGTTTCGCGACCAATGTGCATGGCTCGCTGAACCTGCTCGCCGCGATCGACGAGAGCGGGAGCCGGCCGCATTACGTGCATGTGTCCACGGCGTACGTCGCGGGCCGGCAGCAAGGTCACGTGCGGGAGGGCCGGCTCGACCACACGGTCGACTGGCGCAGCGAGGCAGCGGTGGCGGCCCAGCTTCGTGAGCGCGCCGAGATGGACAGCCGGTCCGCGGAGCAGCTGGCGATCTTCACGGCAGAGGCGGACGCCGACCACTCGACGCTGGGCGCGCTGTCCGTGTCGGCCGAAGCCGAACGCCGCCGCCGCGAGTGGGTCACGAAGAAGCTGGTCGACGCCGGGCGCGAACGCGGCCGCAGCCTCGGTTGGACGGACTGCTACACGTTCACGAAGGCGATGGCCGAGCGCGCGGTGGAGGAGACGGCGTCCGACCTTCCGGTCACGATCCTGCGGCCCAGCATCATCGAGAGCGCGCTGCTCCAGCCCTACCCGGGCTGGATCGAGGGCTTCAAGATGGCCGAGCCGATCATCCTGGCCTTCGGCCGCGGCGACCTGCCGGAGTTCCCCGGCATCCCCGACGGTGTCATCGACATCATCCCGGTCGACCTGGTCGTCAACGCGACCCTCGCCGCCGCGGCCCGCCGGCCCGAGCCGGGCACGCCGGAGTACTACACGATCTGTTCGGGCGCCAGGAACCCGCTGAGCTTCCACCGGCTCTACGAGCTGGTATCGACGTACTTCAGCGAGCACCCGATGGTGCAACGCGACCGCGGCGAGGTCCGGGTGCCCCGCTGGCAGTGGCCGGGTTCCGAACGGGTCGACCAGCTGATCCGGCTCGGCGACCGCGCACACCGCACCGCGGACAAGGTCGTGACGTCACTGCCGCGCTCGGCGCGCACCCGCGACTGGGCTCGGACCCTTGACCGGCAGCGCGGCCGCTTGGACTTCCTTCGGCGCTACTTCGACCTCTACCGTCCGTACGCCGACGCCGAGCTGCACTTCTCGGACCGCTCGACGCTCGCCCTGCACGAGGCCCTGCATCCGGACGACGTCGAGGCCTTCGGCTTCGACGCGATGGCCATCGACTGGCGGCACTACATCAACGAGGTCCACGTCCCCGCGGTCGTCGGCCCGCTCAACGCACTCACCGCGCTGCGGGGGAAGCGGACCGATCCCACGCGTTCGGTGAGCGGCGCCAGCCCGGACACGGTCGTCGTGTTCGACATGGACGGCACGCTGCTCGCGAGCAACGTCGTCGAGTCCTACCTCTGGCTGCGGCTGCCCGAGCTCGCGCTTGCGGCGAAGGCCCGCGAGGTCACCGAGGTGGCGCGCGCGCTGCCGCGCTGGCTGATGACGCAGCGCCGCGACCGGTCGTCGTTCCTTCGCATGGTCTACCGCCGGTATGAAGGCGCGTCGATCCGCGAGCTGGAGCGCATCGTCGACGACGAGATCGCGCCGATGATGCTCACGCGGCTGTCTCCTCAAGCAGTCCGTGCGATCCGCGAGCACCGCCAGGCGGGGCACTACCTGCTTCTCGTCACGGGAGCCGTGCGCCCGCTCACCCGCCCGATCGCGGCGCTGTTCGACGAGGTCATGGCGGCCGACCTCTCGACCGACCAGTTCGGCCGCTGCACGGGCCACCTCGACCGGCCGCCGCTGGTCGGCGAGTCCCGCGCCGCCTGGGTACGCCATCGTGCGGCGGAGGCGGGCTGGGACCTCGACAACAGCTACGCGTACGCCGACTCCGCGAGCGACCTTCCGCTGCTGCGCGCGGTGGGCCGGCCGGTCGCGATCGACCCCGACGTGATCCTGTTCCGGGTCGCACGCAAGGAGCGCTGGCCGATCGAGATCTGGCACGGCGGCCGCACGTCGTCGACCGCACCGACCGTGGCGGCGGTTCCGTGATCTCCGCGCTCGAGGTCTACCGGTCGCTGCCGCGCTACGTCGCGGCCAGGGCGGTCGGGCCGAAGCTGCCCGGCCTGCTTGCGGGCCCGCTCGCTCCGCTTCGCCTGGTCCATCGGGACGGGCCGCGGGCGCGCACCGACGGTTGGGTCCGGGTCCGCCCGCGACTGTCCGGGATCTGCGGGAGCGACCTCGCCACACTCTCCGGTCACACGTCGCTGTACTTCAGCCCGCTGGTGTCCCTGCCGTTCGTGCCCGGCCACGAGATCATCGGCGAGACCCGCGATGACGCCCCCGGCATCCCGGCCGGGACCCGCGTGGTCCTCGACCCTGTGCTCGGCTGCCGGGCGCGCGGGCTCGAGCCGTGCGACTCCTGCCGGGTCGGGCAGACCAACCGCTGCGACCGTGTCACCGTCGGTCACCTTTCCCCCGGGCTGCAGACCGGCTACTGCGCCGACACCGGCGGCGGGTGGAGCGGCGAGCTGGTCGCGCACGTCTCGCAGCTGCATCCGGTCCCGGACGACCTGCCGGACAACCGGGCCGTGCTGATCGAGCCGCTGGCCTGCGCGGTGCACATCGCCCGGCGTGCCGATCTCGGTGACGGCGGCTCGGCGCTGATCGTTGGGGCGGGCGCGGTCGGCCTGTTCACCGCGCTCGCGCTCCGCGAGCTCACGCCTGCCGGCCAGGTGACGATCGTCGCCAAGCACCGTCGGCAGGCAGAGCTGGCCAGGCTGTTCGGCGCGAGCGACGTCGTATCGCCGTCCGACGTCGCGACCGCCGTACGCCGGTCCACCCGCGCACTGCGACTAGAGCCGGAACGCGGGCCGGCGTACCTGCTCGGAGGGGTCGATGTGGCGATCGACGCGGTCGGGTCGCGCGGGTCGGTCGACACCGCGCTGCGCAACGTGCGAGCCGGCGGGCTCGTCGTGCTCGCCGGGGTGCCCGGCGACGGCATCGACCTGACGCCGGCCTGGTTCCGCGAGCTCGACGTGACCGGTGCGTACGCGAGCGCGGGCGACGCGTTCGATGTCGCGACGCGCCTGGCGGCGACTGCGCCGCTCGACGACCTCGTCGGAGTCGCCTATCCACTCGGCCGGTGGCGCGAAGCGCTCGATCATGCGCATGATGCGGGTCGGTTGGGAACATTGAAGGTGGCGTTCGATCTCAGGAGTGCGTCATGAGCCGCCCCGGATTCGTCCTCACGGTCGATGAGCGGACCCCGCCGATGCTGCTGCACTCCGGCGAGTCGTTCCGGCTGCAGCAGTTCCCGCTCGGGACCCGCGTGATCTACCCGCCGGAGTCGCTGCCCGGCGTGCCGGACGTCGACGAGGCGATCGAGGCCGCACTGCTCAACCCGGTCGACAGCGAGCCGCTGCCGGCGCTGCTGCACGCCGGGATGAAGCTGACGATCGCGTTCGACGACCTGTCCCTCCCACTCCCGCCGATGCGCAAGCCGGATGTCCGCCAGCGCATCCTCGAACGCGTCCTCCAGTACGCCGCGGACGCCGGGGTCGACGACGTCGAGCTGATCATCGCCACCGCGTTGCATCGCCGGATGACCGCGGACGAGGTCAAGGCCGCGGTCGGCGAGCGGGTGTTCCGGTCGTTCTGGCCGGACCAGCTCTACAACTTCGACGCGGAGGACCACGCCAACCTTGCGCACCTCGGCAAGACCGATCGCGACGAGGACGTCGAGATCTCGAAGCGGGCTGCGGAGTCGGACCTGTTGGTCTACGTGAACATCAACCTGGTCGCGATGGACGGCGGCTGGAAGTCGACGGCCGTCGGTCTGGCGTCGTACAACTCGCTGCGTCACCACCACAACGCGCACACGATGGTGCACTCGCGCTCCTTCATGGACCCGCGGCACTCGGAGCTGCACTCGAGCGCATGGCGGATGGGTCGCGTGCTGTCGGAGCACGTGAAGGTCTTCCAGATCGAGACGACGCTGAACAACGACGCGTTCCCGTCGCAGTACGGCTTCCTCACCAAGCGCGAGTGGGAGTGGTCGATCCGCGACCAAGCGGTCTTCCTCGGCACCAAGCGAGGACTCGACCTGATGCCGGCGAAGACGCGCCGGCGGCTGTTCCAGCAGATGGAGGCGCCGTACGCCGTCACCGGCGTCAGCGCGGGCGCCGTCGAGCCGGTGCACGAACAGACCCTCGAACGCGTGCACCGCCAGCAGCTGGTCGAGGTCAACGGGCAGACCGACATCCTCGTGATGGGCCTGCCGTATCTGTGCCCCTACAACGTCAACAGCGTCATGAACCCGATCCTCGCGGCCTGCCTCGGCCGCGGCTACCTGTTCAACATGTACCGCGGGAAGCCGCTCGTCCGCGAGGGTGGGGTGTTGATCCTTCATCACCCGGTGCCGTGGGAGTTCTCGACGCTGCACCATCCGTCGTACGTCGACTTCTTCGACGAGGTACTCGCGGAGAGCACGGACCCGAAGGTGATCGGGCCGAAGTTTGAGCAGCAGTACGCGACCGATCCCTGGTACACGCACCTCTACCGGACGTCGCACGCCTACCACGGTGTGCACCCGTTCTACATGTGGTACTGGTGCGCGCACGCGCTCGAGCATCTCGGCCAGGTCATCTGGGTCGGCGGCGACCGCCGCGCGGTTGCGCGGATGGGAATGCGCTCCGCATCGACGTTCGCCGACGCGCTCGAACTGGCGCGCGACACGGTCGGGTCGAGCCCGACGATCACCTATCAGCACGCGCCGCCGCACATCCTGTCGGACGTGAGATGACGAGGACGCGCCAGCGCGGACAAGGGCTGGCCGCCGACATCGCGGTCATGTCGCGAGGCTGGCGGTGGACCCGGCGGTCGCTGCCGCCTCGGTCGGCCGAGCCGCACCACACCTTCCCGGAGCCGAGAGAGTTCCCGACCGAGTGGGCCCGCTCGCGTCCGGCGCGGGTGGCCCGTGAGGTGATCCTGCGCGGCGGCCTCGGTCCGCTGGTGCGTCACGAGACCACGGTCGAGATCGAAGGACTGGACGTCTTTGACGGCCTCGACGGCCCGGTGATCATCGTCGCCAACCATGCATCGCACCTGGACACGGCGCTCCTGCTCACCACGCTGCCGGTGAAGTGGCAGCGCAAGGTGACGGTCGGCGCCGCGGCGGACTACTTCTTCGATGCCTGGTGGCGGGCGATCGGGTCCGCACTCGCGTTCGCGACCTTCCCGATCGAGCGGCACGGCACCGGCCTGTCGGACACGCCGACCGCGCTGATCGAGCAGGGCTGGTCGATCGTGATGTTTCCCGAGGGCACCCGGTCACCGGATGGCTGGACCCGTCGCTTCCGCCCCGGTGCCGCCGCGCTCGCGCGGACCCACGGCATCCCGATCGTGCCGGTGGCGATCATCGGCTCGTTCGCCGCGATGCCCCGTGGCCGGAACTGGCCCAAGCCCGGCCGCCCTCCGGTGCACGTCCGCTACGGCCGCCCGGTGCGACCCCTGCCCGACGAGAACACGCTCGCGCTCAACGGACGGGTGTCCGCTGCGCTGGCCGCCCTGCTGGACGAGGACTCGTCCGACTGGTACTCGGCAGCACGCCGGGCCGCTACCACCGAGACGCCGGCCTCGTCCGGCCCCGAGGTCGCGAACTGGCGGCGGGTCTGGGCCTCGACCGCCGGGCCGGCCGCCCGGTCGGCGAAGGCCAAGGCCTGGCGATGACCGGCGACGCGGACGGATCGCCGGTCGACCACCGCAAGCTCGCAGCGGGCTACTTCAACGCGGCCTGGCATCTGATCGACGAGCCGTCGCGATCCGATGCGGAGGATCGCGACATGCTCTCGCTCGCATTCGCCTCCCGGCAGCACTGGATCGAGGCCGGTGGCACCGACGAGAACCTCGCCGTTTCCGACTGGCAGGTCGCCCACGCGGCCAGCCTGGCCGGCTTCCCCGATGTGGCACTCCGTTTCGCCCGCGCGGCCGCGGCTCGGGCCGAAGCTGCCGACCTGCCCACGTGGATGAAGGCCTCGGCGCATGAAGGGCTCGCCCGCGCACACGCATGCGGCGGCGACCGGGCCAACTACGAGTACGAGGCCGACCTCACCCGCCAGCTGCTGGAGAAGGTCACCGACGGCGAGGACCGGAGCCTGGTCGAGTCGCAGCTCGCCAGCATCCCGATCCCGGGGTGACCGACGGTCCGGTCGTCCTCGACCGGGTGACGACGCCTCGAGGCGAGCTGGTCCTGCGGCGTGCCGGCGAGCACTTCGAGGTGATCAGCAACGGCACATTCCTGATGGACACCCGGGACGGGCGCTCGGAGCGCCTGCTGGTCCGGGCCGCGTTGGACCGCCATCCGGCGCCGCGGGACCTGCTCATCGGCGGCCTCGGCGTCGGGTTCTCCCTGCAAGCGGCCGTTGCTGATCTGCGCCTCCGCCGGATCGGGGTGGTCGAGGTCGAGGCCACGGTCGCGGACTGGCACCGTACCCATCTCGCGGCCGTCTCGAGCGGAGCGCTCGACGACCCGAGGGTCCAGGTCGTGATCGCCGATCTCGGCTCCTGGCTCGCGTCGACGACGGCGGCGTATGACGTGATCTGCCTCGACGTCGACAACGGGCCGGGCTGGACGGTGACCGACGGCAACGCGGCCCTCTACGGCGAGTCCGGCATAGCGCTGCTCGTGAGCCGGCTCCGCCCGGGCGGCGTACTCGCGGTCTGGAGCGCAGCCGCGGTCCCGGCGTACGAGCGGCTCCTGAGCCGGCATTTCGATCTGGTGTCGTCGCACGCGATCATGGTGGCCAGAGGCGAGCCGGACGTCGTGGTGGTTGCGAGCGGCCCGCGTGGTGTACGACAGAGGGATGGGAACCGTGACCGCAGCTGACGAGAAGCGCGTCCTTGACGCCGCGCCGCACCAACTGTTCATCGGAGGCGAATGGCGCGACAGCTCGAACGGCAAGACGCTCGACGTCGAGGACCCGAGCACAGCAGAGACGCTGTGCGCGGTCGCGGACGGCACGCCCGAAGACGCCGTCGCCGCTCTTGACGCCGCCTGCGCAGCGCAGGCGTCCTGGGCCGCCACTCCGCCGCGGGACCGCGGCGAGATCCTCCGCCGCACCTTCGAGGTCATGAACGAGCGGGCTGACGACCTCGCGCTGCTGATGACGCTGGAGATGGGCAAGCCGATCGCCGAGTCGAAGTCGGAGATCGTCTACGCCGCGGAGTTCCTGCGCTGGTTCTCCGAACAGGCGGTGCGGATCGACGGGCGCTATGCCGTCAACCCCAACGGTTCCGGCCGGCTGCTGACGATGAAGGCGCCGATCGGCCCGTGCCTGCTGATCACGCCGTGGAACTTCCCCGCCGCGATGGGCACCCGCAAGATCGGGCCCGCGGTCGCGGCCGGCTGCACGATGGTCGTCAAGCCGGCGCAGCAAACCCCGCTGTCGATGCTCGCGCTCGCCTCGATCATGCAGGAGGTCGGCCTGCCCGACGGCGTCCTGAACGTCATCACGTCGCACAGTGCTGCTGCCGTCACCGGCCCGTTGTTCGACGATCCGCGCCTGCGGAAGATGTCGTTCACGGGTTCCACGCCGATCGGCAAGATGCTGATGGAGCAGGCCTCGAAGCGGCTGATCAAGTGCTCGATGGAGCTCGGCGGCAATGCGCCGTACATCGTGTTCGACGATGCGAACCTCGACGAGGCGGTCGACCAGGCACTGATCGCGAAGATGCGCAACGGCGGCGAGTCGTGCGTGGCGGCCAACCGGTTCCTCGTCCACGAGGCCGTGGCCACCGAGTTCGCCGCGCGGCTGAGCGAGAAGCTCGGAGCGATGAAGGTCGGTCGCGGCACGGAAGAAGGCGTACAGCTCGGGCCGCTGATCGACGCCAAGCAACGCGACAAGGTCGCCGAGCTGGTCGACGACGCGGTCGGCAAGGGCGCCAAGGTCATGACCGGCGGCGAGACGGTCGGCGACCGCGGCTACTTCTACGCGCCGACCGTGCTGAGCGGCATCAACCCGGATGCCGACCTGCTCCGCGAGGAGATCTTCGGACCGGTCGCGCCGGTCGCGACGTTCTCGACCGAGGACGAGGTCATCGAGGCCGCGAACGCCACCGACTTCGGCCTGGTCGCCTACCTGTTCACCCGCGACATCAAGCGCGCCTTCCGGGTCAGCGAGGCGCTCGAGGTCGGCATGCTCGGTCTGAACCGCGGCCTGGTCAGCAACGCGGCCGCGCCGTTCGGCGGGGTCAAGGAGTCCGGCTTCGGGCGCGAGGGCGGGCTCGAGGGCATCGACGAGTACGTCACGACCAAGTACGTCGCGGTCGACTTGTAACCCCCGCCCCGAACGCTGCTGGCCTAGCCGTTTCAGCACACAACGCGCGCCGACCGGCGGCGGTTTGGCGCGCTCACACCCCGCCTGTCCGGTTTCCCGCCGGCGTTGTGTGCTGAAACGATCACCCCGTGACCGGTTGGCGCGACCGCGACCTCGGGGACGTGCTCGAGTCGGCGCCGCGGGGGGCGCCACGAGGTCGCCGCCGCGTCGTCGCGTCCGCACTCGGCGTGGCGCTGGCCGCCACGGCGGTTGCCGTCCCGCTCGCGCTCAGGGCGCACCACCACCACGACACAGCTGCCGTCCTGCGGCCGACGGGTGGGCGGGACCCGGCATCGTCGTACGACGTCGCGCCGGCGCCGATCCCCCCGGAGTCGATCCCGCCACCGCCACTGCCGGTCTGCCGCAGGGACCGGATCCGCACGACCGGGACGCTGCGGGCGACCCCGAATGGCGTTATCGGCGTGGTCACGGCGATCGGAGGGACCTGCCACTTCCCCATCACCATGACACCCCTGGCGCTCGTCTCGGACGGCCATGCGGTCGCGGCGATCCCGCTCGCCGGCGATCTCGATCAGGTCAATCCGGCGACCGACATCGCAGCGCCGGCGCTCGCGGTCGGGCGGGTGGCGCTCGGATTCTCGTGGACCGGGTCGTGGTGCGGGCCGGCCGTCGACGCGGTGCGGCTGCGTTACGGGCGCGGCACCCTCGACGTGCCGCTGCACGGGCCGCAGGCCGCGTGCCGCGGCCGGAGCGCATCCACTCTGGTCGCGGGAGCGATCGGCGACATCGGCGAGCCGGTGCAGTCGGCGCCCGCTGCGTGGCGCGCACTGCGCGTCACGTTGCGGGTGCGCCACAACAGCCCGGACGCAGAGCTCACCGGCCTGCGGGCGACGTTCACCAACTCTTCGCCCCGGCCGGTGGCGCTGCAACCGACCCCGACGTACCTGATCGGCGTTCACGACCGCCTCGGCGACGGCGCGACCGCAGAAGTGGTGCAACCGCTGCCGTTTCCGGCTCAGCGGCTGGTCGTCCCAGCGGGCGGGTCGTTGATCTTGCACCTGCCCGACACGTCGTACGCCGCGGACCGCCGCAACTTCCGCACCGGCTACCCGATCACGGTGACGTTCGCGATCGCCGGGGTCCCGGACGCCACCGCACAGACCGTTGTCCGATGACGATTTCAGCCCGCCGGATGGGCCATCGGATCGGTTCCGGTTGGCGGGCCGGGTACGCCGAAACCCGCGCTACTCTGGCTGCGAAGTCCGTGTCCCGGGAGAGGCCCTTAGTGAGCAGCGCACGCCAGGCCACCGCAGGCCCGTCGAAGGAGTCTGCACCCGCCAAGTCCGCTTCCCCACGCAGTCGCCGAAAGTCCTCGATGGCGGTCGTCGCCGACCCTGAGGGCGACGAGGCCGCCGCCGCTGCGAGCGCCCCGGAAGGCGAAACTTCCGAGCCGGCCGAGGGTGCCGAGCCGGCCCTCGGAGCGATCGCCGAGATCGACCCCGAGGCCGAGCCGCCGGCCAGCGAGCTGGTCGAGGACGAGGACGACGACGTCGAGCTCGCGGTCGAGGAGGACAACGCGGGCCCGTCGACCGATCTGGTCCGCGCCTACCTCAAGGAGATCGGCCGGGTCGCCCTGCTCAACGCCGAGCAGGAGGTCGAGCTCGCGAAGCGGATCGAGGCCGGCTTGTTCGCGGCCGAGCGGCTGCGCCAGGCCGACTGCGGCGAGCTTCGGATGTCGAAGACCACGCAGAAGGACTACATCTGGCTGACCGCCGACGGCCAGCGCGCGAAGGACCACCTGCTCGAGGCCAACCTGCGCCTCGTCGTGTCGGTAGCGAAGCGCTACACCGGGCGCGGGATGGCGTTCCTGGACCTGATCCAGGAGGGCAACCTCGGCCTGATCCGGGCGGTCGAGAAGTTCGACTACACCAAGGGCTACAAGTTCTCGACGTACGCGACCTGGTGGATCCGGCAGGCGATCACCCGGGCGATGGCCGACCAGGCCCGCACGATCCGCATCCCGGTCCACATGGTCGAGCAGATCAACAAGCTCACCCGGGTCCAGCGCCAGATGCTCCAGGACCTCGGCCGCGAGCCGACGGCGGAGGAGCTCGCGCGCGAGCTCGACATGACGCCGGACAAGGTGGTCGAGATCCAGGGCTACGCCCGCGAGCCGGTCTCGCTCGAGCAGAACGTCGGCGACGAGGGCGACAGCCAGCTCGGTGACTTCATCGAGGACGCGGACGCGCCGATCGCGGCAGAGGTCGTGTCGTTCGGGTTGCTGCAGCGCGAGCTCGACAGCGTGCTGAAGACGCTGCCGGAGCGCGAGGCCGCCGTCGTCGCGCTGCGGTTCGGCCTCACCGACGGCCAGCCGCGGACGCTGGACGAGATCGGCCGCGAGTTCGGGCTCACCCGCGAGCGGATCCGCCAGATCGAGGCGAAGACGCTGTCGAAGCTGCGCCACCCGAGCCGCTCACAGAAGCTGCGCGACTACCTCGAGTAGCCCGCACCAATGGCCCATCCGTGGGCCGATAGCCCCACCGATGGGCCATGCGTGCGGATCAGCAGGGCTCAGTGCTTGCTGATCCTCGGGTCGCTCGGGCTCGCCAGCTGCAGCGAGTCCGCCACCTGCTCGATCTCGGCGGCCGAGGCGTTGTCGATCGTCAGAGACACCTGGACGTCGGCTGCCTCCTGCCAGGTGAGTGACTGAACGCCGCCGCCTTGGCCGCCGTCGGGCGCGAGGATCGCGCGCTGGCCACGCACGGTCACAAACGTGAAGTCGACGTAGGAGCCGGCCGCGAGCTGGTCGATCCGGTTCGGAGTCTCGGTCACCGTCATCGAGGCCTCGTGGCCATCGGGATCGGTCCACTGCGAGAAGACGATGCCGGTCTGATCCGGACGCACGTCGGCCGCAGCCGGTTCGGTGCTCCAGCCCGACCCTGCGCCGTTGAGGGTCGCGGTGCCGGCCGCCGGGTCGAGCGCGAGGTGGTCGAGCAGCGCGACCGCCTGGTCCTGCGGCAGGTGGCGAACCTCGGCGTACCACTGTCCGCCGTCGGGTTCGGTCCAGAACGCGTCGGTGTGCCCGTTGCTCGTGATCGTGAACTCGCTGCCCGGCTCGCCCAGGATCGGCTCATGGCCGGTCTGACCCGTAAAGCCGATTGTGGGGCCGGCCCGACCGTCCTCGACCGCCGTCGGCGCGTTCGGTCCCTCGACCACCAGACCCTGGTGGTCCGTGTCTGCGCCCGCTCGGACCGCGGTCAGCGCCACGTGCGGCGACGGGCAGCTGGGCCGCTGGCTGCGAACGAACGCGTAGTCGATGGGCTGATTCGGAGGTAGCAGCAGCAGCTGCGGGTACGTCGATGCGAGCGCGTGCCCGGCTCGGTTGTGCGTAGCCGAGTAGCCGCTGTTGCACTGGCTGCCGACGGGCGGCGGCGAAGCGTAGAGATCCGACGCTGCGCGCGCCCGATGGTGACCCGCGACGCCGACGCTTTGGTCGGGAGCCCCACCGGCGCGAAGTGCGAGCCCGACCGGCGTGGCGGCCGCTCCCACGGCGACCACACCGGCAGCGACGTAGCTGCGGCGGCGTAGCAACCGGCGGCGGCCGCCGGCGCGGACCTTCGTCACCAAGTCGGGCGAAAGGTCGGGGTCGAGCGCGTGCAGCGCGGCGGACAGGTCTCGCTCGTCGACGGTCATCGGATGCTCCTCGTCAGGGTGAGGTTCGGCTCGGCGTCAGAGGCGTCGTCGAGCAAGTCGCGCAACCGCGCGAGTGCGCGGGCAGTCTGGCTCTTGACCGTCCCGGCTGTGCACCCGAGCACGGATGCGGTGTCGACCTCGGATAGGTCACAAAGGAAACGCAGAACGACGACCGCGCGCTGGCGGGCGGGCAGCGCGGCGACCGCGCGCGCCACGAGGTCGCGGCGGTCGTGGTCGTCGCTGCGATCCGGCACGGTCAGGTGCGCGGCCTCGGACAGCGCGATCTCGCGCCGCCGACCGCGACCTCGCCAGCGGTTCGTGGAGGCGTTGACCAGCGACCGCCGCGCGTAGGCAAGCGGCTCGTCGATCCGCGGCCAGGCGACGTACATCCGCTCGAGGACGTCCTGCAGAAGGTCCTCGGCCGCCGTACGATCGCCGGTCAAGGCCACCGCCATCCGCATCAATCCGGTGCCCGCGCCCAGCACGAACTGGTCGAAGTCCTCGCCACGGCTTTGCACACCAGTGATGACACCGCACCGGCCGCCGAGGTTGTCGCCGGCGCGCAAAACTCCGCCGACCCGCAGCCACCGGTGGCCCATGCGTGGCGCTATAGCCCCACCGATGGGCCATGCGTGGCCCTATAGCCCCACCGATGGGCCATGCGTGGCGCGGGGTCAGCCGGTCACCAGCAGGTCGATCGCGACCGCGGTGCCGACGACCGCGACCACGATCCGCAGCACTTTGGGCGGCAGCCGCCGGCCGACGACCGCGCCGATCTGGCCGCCGAAGGTCGAGCCCACGAACAACAGCCCGGCCACGTCCCAGGCAATCGTCGTACGCGCGATGAAGAACAGCGCGCCGACGGCGTTGATGGTGGCCGCGACCACGTTCTTCGCAGCATTGAGCCGTTGGACGTCGTCGTCGAGGGTGATGCCGAACAAGCCGAGCAGGACGACGCCCTGGGCGGCGCCGAAGTAGCCGCCGTAGATCGAGGTCAGGAACGTCCCGGTCTGCAGCAACGCTCCGGGGTGCTCGCGGATCGTGCCGCGCTCTGCCCGTCGACGCGCCACGGTCGGCTGGATCAGCACGAGCACGACGGCGAACAGGATCAGGATCGGTACGACGTGGCGGAACGCTGAGCCGGGAAGCGCCAGCAGCAGGCTGGC
This sequence comes from Mycobacteriales bacterium, assembly GCA_035504215.1. Taxonomy (NCBI): domain Bacteria; kingdom Bacillati; phylum Actinomycetota; class Actinomycetes; order Mycobacteriales; species Mycobacteriales bacterium. Next base: position 18,141 of record DATJSI010000138.1, on the reverse strand, counting down.
GCCGATGACGGTGCCGACGAGAACGGCCGGCAGCAGCACGAGGATCCGCCGGGTCTGCCCGGCCAGCTCACGGCGATAACCGACCGCTCCGCTCACCGAGCCCGAGATCAGCCCGACGGTGTTGCTGACGTTCGCGAGCACCGGGGCGTAGCCGAGGGCGAGCAGGGTCGGGAAGGTCAGCAGGGACCCGGCGCCGACGATCGTGTTGACGGTTCCGGCGGCCAGACCGATCCCCACGATGACGAGCGCATGCAGGGCGGTCACTGCCGCAGCGTAGGGTGCCGCCCCGTGGCATCCGCGTTCTACACCCCGACCGGCGACCCGGACCGTTTCGTCGCAACCGAGCACACCGCGGGTCCCTGGGACCCCGCGGCGCAACACGGCGGCCCGCCCTCGGCGCTGCTGGCCCGGGCGATCGAACGCGAGCCGTCCCAGCTGCCGAGCACCGTCGTACGCATGGTTGTCGACCTCCTCGGCCCGGTGCCGGTCGGCGAGGTGGCGGTGTCCAGCACGATCGAGCGCTCCGGTCGCAGCGTCGAGCTGGTTGCCGCCGAGCTGGTCGCCGGCGGCCGCCCTGCGGCGCGTGCTCGCGGCTGGCGGGTGCGTCGCGCCGAGCTCGAGCTTCCGGCCGCGGTCACCCCGCCGAGCGACGCCCCATCGATGCCTGCCGACGACACGTCGTTCGGTGGCGCGTGGTCGGGCGGGTTCCTGCACGCGATGCAGCTGCGGTTCCTGCGTGGTGGGTGGGACGACCTCGGTCCGGCGACCGTGTGGGCCCGCCAGCGGGTGCCGCTCGTCGACGGCGAAGAGCCGTCCGGCCTGCAACGGTTGATGGCGCTGGCCGACTGCGGCAACGGGGTCTCGAGCACCCTCCCGATCAGCGACTGGCTGTTCATCAACCCGGACCTGACGGTGCACCTCAGCCGCTACCCGGCCGGCGAGTGGCTCTGCATCGACGCTGCGACGACCGTGGATCCGGCCGGCTTCGGGGTGGCGGCCTCCACCCTGTACGACGCCTCCGGGCGGGTCGGCCACGGCACCCAGTCCCTGTACGTCGCGCCGCGCTGAGACCTAGATCACAGCTCGATTACCGCCGGATGGACGCTCAGGCGACCGATCCCCGGTGCCGACTTCCTACGTATGCCGCTCAGCGAGGAGTTGGAGCGCACGGTTCACACCCGTGAGCTCATTCAGGGGCTCCTCGCCCAGCCACGCCAGCTCGGCCCCGACTACCAGCCCATCCACCTGCTCACCGACGACACACTGGTCGGCTTCAAGGCGACCGGCCGCGGCGCGCCCGGCACCGAGCTCGGCGACACCCTGAGCCTGCTCGACGGCGCTCGCAGCCTCGGCTTCGTCGAGCGGATCGACTTCGCGTTCCGCGCGCTCGCGGTCGAGGACATGCTGGCCCACCCCGAGCTCGAGCTGCACCTCACCCCGGAGCCGGAAACCTACGGCGCCCCCTGCCCGCCGCGCTTCGCCGGCCTGATGGGCCGAGCGAACCGGGAGCTCTCGATCGCCGCCGAGATCCACGCGGAGGCCTTCGCCGACGGAGTCAAGCTCGACGCCGGCCTGGCGGAGATCAGGGAGTGGGGCTGGCAGGTCGTCCTCACCGATGTCGCCGATGACGACACGGCGCTGTCCCGCGCCCATGTCGTCCGTCCGGACGTCGTCCAGGTGGACCTCCGGTTGCCCGGCCGGGCCGCCCGCTCGGCTCCGGTGGCACGGCTGCTCAAGGTCGCGGACAGCTTCGGCGCCCGCGTCATGGCGCTCGGCGTCGACACCCCGACCGCGCGCGACGTCGCCGAGTCGCTGGGAGCAACGCTGGCGCGCGGCGCGCGCTACGGCGCGCCCGGACCGTTGCCGAACGGGTGATCAGCACGCCCCACGGCGGAATGAAAAGCGGACAATCCGGGTATCAGCCCAGTGGCCGACGCGCCACAGAGGCCCCCGAGGCTGACATCCAGGAACGGATGAGGCAGAATGATGGGTCGCACCGCGGAACAACCGGCGGTGCTCTCGACGTTGCACCGTCTGGGCCGGTCGCCACAGGTGGACCGCCACGCAGCATACGTAACGACGGAGCAGACGCAAAGGACCGCACGATCCGACCGCACAACCACCGCAGAGACCGAGGAACCCCGCACGCCATGAGCACCACCACCATCGCCCGCGCCGATGCCGACGTACTGCCCGCGCCGGTCGAGGATCTTCTCGACTCGGCCGCCGAGGCAGGTGCGTTGACCTTCGCCGAGGTACGCAGCGCGCTCGACGAGGCCGGAGTCGGCCCCGCCGAAGCCGAGCGTGTCATGACGCAGATCCGCCGGCGCGGCATCACGATCGGTGCCGACGCACCCGGAGCCGCTCCGACCGCCAGCCCGGCGGTCGTCGAAGAGGACGAGGTCGACGACACCTGGGACCACGAGGTCCCGACCACCGACCTGGTCCGGGTCTACCTGACCGACATCGGCCGGGTTGCCCTGCTCACCGCCGAGCAGGAGGTCGACCTGGCCCGCCGGATCGAGGCCGGCCTGTACGCCGCCGAGAAGCTGCGCCGGGCCGATGCGAAGGAGATCGCGAAGATCCCGGTGAAGCTGCGCCGCGACCTGACCGCGATCGCCGCCGACGGCGCCCGGGCCCGCAACCACCTGCTCGAGGCCAACCTGCGCCTCGTGGTGTCGCTGGCCAAGCGCTACCAGGGCAAGGGCCTGACCCTGCTGGACCTGATCCAGGAGGGCAACATCGGCCTGGTCCGTGCGGTCGAGAAGTTCGACTACACCAAGGGCTACAAGTTCTCGACGTACGCCACCTGGTGGATCCGCCAGGCGCTGCAGCGCGCGATCGCCGACCAGGGCCGCACGATCCGGGTGCCTGTCCACATGGTCGAGCAGATCAACAAGGCCCTGCGGGTCAAGCGGGACCTCGCGACCGAGTACGGCCGTGAGCCGACCTTCGGCGAGATCGGCGCGGTGCTCGAGATGACCGCCGAGCGGGTCGAGGAGATCCTCGGCTATGGCCGCGAGACGCTCTCGCTCGAGACCCCGGTCGGCGACGACGGTACGGCGACCTTCGGCGAGTTCATCGAGGACATGGACGCCCCGATCGCGGCCGACGTGGTCGACTTCGGGCTGCTGCAGGACCGGCTGCGCAGCGTGCTCGACACGCTGCCGGACCGCTCCGCGGTCGTGATGCGGATGCGCTTCGGCCTCGACGACGGCCGCTCCCGCACCCTCGACGAGGTCGGCAAGGCGCTCGGGCTGACCCGCGAGCGGATCCGCCAGATCGAGCGCGACACCCTGCGCGAGCTGCGCCGCAGCGACACTGCGGCGACGTTGAAGGCCTGGCTCTAAGACCCATCGAGACGGCGCCTCGGCGGTGCCCACCCCACCGGGTTGGCGCCGCTGAGGCGCCGTTTCGCATGTCGTTGCTCTGTGAAACGATGTACCCGGTTGCTGGCCTCGCCGGCGGCTAGCAACCGGCCGGCAGGCATCGATGCGTCTGGGCAGCGTCGCCCATGAGCACAACCCGATCCGATGAGGAGTGCGCCCATGACGACCACACCCGTTTCGCTGTTCGAGCGCGAGATGCGCAGCCAGATCGCGTCGGCCCGTGCGGCCGTCACCAGGGCCGCGGCGACCGGTGAGCAGGACCTGATCGACGCCGCACAGGACCACCTGGACGACCTGCTCGCGCTGGCCCGCCGCAACGGGCTCGAGCCCGAACATCTCGAGCCGGTCGACCTCACCGACCACGGCCCGGCCGTCGTACTCCCCTAGGCACCTAGGCACGCATGGCCCATGAGGGTCGCCGGGGCGACACGCATGGCCCACCGGTGTCGCCGGGGCGACACGCATGGGCCATCGGCACCGCACCGGGCACACTGAGCGAATGAGCGAGCCTGCGGTGTCCGCTGAACTGACTGCGCTGCGCGACCTGGTCCCCTTCGCCAGGCTGGTCGGGATCGAGATCACAGCGGCCGAGCCGCACGAAGTACGCGCGCGACTCGACTGGCACGAGAGTCGCTGCACAGAGGGCGGCGCCCTGCACGGCGGTGCGCTGATGGCCCTCGCGGACACGACCGGCGCGCTGTGCGCGTATCTCAACCTGCCCGAAGGTGCGGGGACGACCACGGTCGAGTCGAAGACGAACTTCCTGCGCGCAGTGCGCGAAGGGTACGTCGACGCGGTGGCCCGGCCACTGCACGTCGGGCGCACGGTGATCGTGGTCGAGACCGAGCTGTTCGACACCGATGGCCGGCTGGTCGCCAAGACGACCCAGACCCAGGCGGTCCTGACTCCGCGCTAGATGTTGGCCTCGTCGACCGGAACGCCGTCGGGCAGCGACATGCGCGACGTGCCGGTGACCGCGCCGCCGGCCACCGTCGGGTCGAGGTCGAGGGTGTACGCCGTCATCGAGAGCGAGCCGTAGGCGTAGCCGTCGACGAGGACGTCCGTGCCCTTGTTCGCCGCGCCGGCGAGACCGGCGAGGTAGAGCAGCGGCAGGAAGTGGTCCGGGGTGGGCGCCGCCAGCGCGAAGTCACGGTGCCCGTCCAGGGTCGCCACCGCGGCGGGGTCGGCAGACATCCGTGCCTTCGCCTCTTCATCGAAGCGTTGAGCCCAGTCATAGCCGTCCTCGGCCAGCCTCGGGTTCATCCCGCCGAGGTTGTGCACGACGTTGCCGCTGCCCATGATCAACACGCCGCGTTCGCGTAGCGGTGCGAGCTTCGCGCCGAGCTCGAGGTGGTAGTCGAGCCCCTTGTCGGCGTTGATCGACAGCTGCACGACCGGGATGTCGGCGTCGGGAAACGCATGGACCAGCACCGACCACGTGCCGTGGTCGATCCCCCACGAGTCGAGGTCCGCACCGATCCAGGTCGGCTCGACGATGTCGGCGACTTCCCTCGCCATCTCGGGCAGCCCGGGCGCGGGGTACTGCACGTCGAACAGCTCCTGCGGGAAACCGTAGAAGTCGTGGATCGTCCGGGGTCTCGGCATCGCGGTGACCGCGGTCGCGTTGATGTACCAGTGCGCGGAGACGACGAGGATCGCAGTCGGCGTCGGCACCGAATCGCCAAACGCGCGCCATGACTCGGTGTAGCGGTTGGTCTCGAGCGCGTTCATCGGGCTGCCGTGCCCGATGAACGCCGCCGGCATCAACGTCGCGCTCGCGTGATCTGTCACGTGTTCAGGCTACGGCTCTCAGCAGGTCGACCAGCGCAGGCGGATAGACCTCGTCCGCCGTCGCGGCGAGGTCGTCGAGCCGCCACCACCGATGTTCTTGCGTCGTACGCCGCTCGACCTCCGTCCATCCGGCTTCGTCGATGTCGAACGCCTGCGTCCGCACCAGGTAGTAGACCTCGTCCTGGTCGTACACCTCGCCGTCGAACTGGAAGGCCACCTGGCGCTGCAGGACGACCGGGCCGAGGTCGGCGCAACGCAGACCGGTCTCCTCGAACAGCTCTCGCCGTGCCGCGGCCTCCAACGTCTCCCCAGGGTCGGCGCCGCCACCCGGCGTGAACCACCATGTGCCGCGCTCGGGTCGAGCCGGGTCACCGCCACGGAAGAGCAGCACGCGGCGCTGCTGGTCGAGCAGGATCACGCCCGCGCGGCGGCGCTTGGCGATCGCGGCATCCACGGCATCCACGGCATCAACGTACGTCGGCGCGAGACGATGCCGGGATGAGGCTGTTCGCGGCGATCGATCCTTCGCCCGCTGCGATCGCCGACCTGCGTCGGGCGATCGGCGAGACCGACGACGCGCTGCGCTGGCTGCCCGAGGAGCAGTGGCACGTCACCCTCGCGTTCTACGGTGAGGTCGGCGACGACAGCGCCGAGGCATTGGCAGTGCGCCTCGAGCGAGCTGCCGCGCGGACCGCGCCGCTCTCGCTCCAGCTCGCGGGCGCCGGGTGCTTCCCGAGCCGTCCGCACGCCGCCCGCGTGCTGTGGATCGGGCTGGCCGGAGACGTCGACGAGCTCATCAGGCTCTCCGAGCGGTGCACCGCCGCCGGTCGCCGCGAGGGGCTCGCGATGGAGCGACGCCGCTTCCGCGCCCACCTCACCCTCGGACGCGCTCGAGGCGCACCGGTCGACGTCAGCAAGCGGCTGCGGACGCTCTGGGAGTACGCCGGGCCGACCTGGTCGGCGACCTCACTGCGACTGGTCCGGTCAACCCCCGGCCCCAAGCAGGCCCGCCACGAGACCGTCGCCGACTGGCCCCTGTCGGCCTAGCCGGCGCCGTCCCGACGGGCTCAGACGACCGGGCTGGGTGCAGCCTTCGCCTCGACCGGAGCCGACGCGACGCCGACCGGGCACGATACGCCGGTGCCGCCGATGCCGCAGTAGCCGCTCGGGTTCTTCGCGAGGTACTGCTGGTGGTAGTCCTCGGCGTAGTAGAACGGCTTCGCCGGCTCGATGTCGGTGGTGATCTCGCCGTACCCCGCCTTGGTCAGCCAGGGCTGGTAGTCCTTCGCGCTCTGCTCGGCCGCGGTCTGCTGCTCCGGCGAGGTCGTGTAGATCGCCGAGCGGTACTGCGTGCCCGAGTCACCGCCCTGCCGCATGCCCTGGGTCGGGTCGTGGTTCTCCCAGAAGATTCGCAACAGCTCGTCGTACGAGACCTTCTTCGGGTCGAAGACCACCTTCACGACCTCGGTGTGGCCGGTCCGCGAGGAGCACACCTCGTCGTACGTCGGGTTCGGGCTGAAGCCGCCCTGGTAGCCGACCGCGGTGCTTACCACGCCCTCGACCTGCCAGAAGATCCGCTCCGCACCCCAGAAGCAGCCCATGCCGAAGTAGGCGACCTCGAGCCCGTCCGGGTATGGCTCCTCGAGCGGCGCGTTGAGCACGTAGTGCTTCGGGGCGATCGTGAACGGCCGGCTGTCGTGACCGGGCAGCGCCTCGTCGGCCGAGATCATCGTCGTCTTCTGGCGGTTGAACAGCATGACCATCACCTTTGGTCGGGGTCGTCGATGCCTATTCCAACATCAAACCGGCCGGGAGCGTTCCCGGTCCCGGCCAGGGGCAACACTGGTCCGGTGACCCACCCGCTCACCGACGGCGACGGCTGGGTCCGCTGCGACACCGGGCACCAGCACTGGGGCCGCTACGGCGCAGCCGGGCTGCTTCTCCGGACGACGGATGCGGCCGGCGGCACGCGCGTCCTGCTCCAGCGCCGGGCCTGGTGGACCCACCACGGCGACACCTGGGGGGTGCCCGGCGGCGCGCGAGCGTCCTGGGAGTCTCCCGAGCAGGCCGCGCTGCGCGAGCTCGGTGAGGAGGTCGCCGTCACGCTCGGGACCCTGACCGTGGACCGGATCCACGACGACGACCACGGGGGCTGGACCTACTGGACGGTGCTCGCGACGACGACGAGCGCCCCCGCCGCGAGCCCGCGAGGGCATGAGACCGCCGAGCTGCGATGGGTGCCGCTCGACGAGGTCGCCGAGCTGCCGCTGCATCCGGGCTTCGCGCGCACCTGGCCGGCGGTCCACGCCGGTTAGGTGCCGCCGGTTAGGTGCCGCAGATCAGGATGCCGGGGCTAGAGGTACAGCCCGGGGGCGGCGTCGTCGTCGATGCGCTCGGCCGCGACGGCGTGGATGTCGCGTTCGCGCAGCAACAGGAACGAGCTGCCGTGCAGCTCGATCTCGGCGCGGTCCTCGGGGTCGTACAGCACCCGGTCGCCGACCTGCACCGTCCGCACGTGCGCCCCGATCGCGACCGCCTCTGCCCAGGCCAGCCGCTTGCCCATCTGCGCGGTCGCCGGAATCACGATGCCGCCGTTCGAACGCCGCTCACCGCGCTCCTGGTCGATCGTCACCAGCACCCGGTCGTGCAGCATCTGGATCGGCAGTTTGTCAGCGGCCACCAGACGACGCTACCGGGCGGCGCGCGGCGATGACCGCCATCGCGCCGGACGCGGCCACGCCGGCAAGCACGAAAGTCCAGCGGGGACCGAGACCGTCGACCGACACTCCGCCCAGCATCGAGCCGAGTGACGAGCCGGAGAGAAAGCCGACCGCAAGCCAGCCGAATGCCTCCGTGGTCGACCCGTCCGGCGCTACCGCGCCCATCCGGGTGTAGAGCCGGGCCATCGTCGGCGCGACGCACGCTCCCCCGAAAAGCAGGATGACCGCGAGGCCCACCGGATCGGGCGCCAGGGCGGCAAGCGCCAGCCCGCCCGCCGCGAGCCCGGCGACCCTGGCGAGCCGCCGGTCGGTGACCTCGTGCCGCGACGCCCCGAACCGTACGCCGCCGAGCAGCGAGCCCAGGCTCCACACCGCGAGCACCACCCCGGCCGCCGCCGACGCCTTGCGCCCGCCGACGAAGTCGACGGTCGCGATGTCGGTCATGTTGAAACCCAAGGTGATGCACAGCCCGACCAACGCGTAGGAGACGACGCCGGTGCCGAACAGGACGCGCTTCACCCTGCGGGTGGTGCCTGCGCGAAGCGGGGTGCCCAGCGGCGGCGCCGTTACGTACGCGATCACTCCGACCAGTCCGATCAGCCCGCTTGCAACCACGGCAGTGCGCGCGCTTGCCAGCCCTGCGATCAGCGCGACCGCCGCCGGGCCACTGATGTAGATCAGCTCCTGGGCCGTCGCCTCCAGCCCGTACACGACCTGCGCCTCGCTCTCCTCGAGCAGCCGCGGCCACAGTCCGCGGGACACTGACGTCACCGGCGGTGTCGAGAGCCCGATAAGAGCGCAGATCGCGATCTGTACGGAGTAGCTGCCGTGCGACTCGATCGCGAGAACCACCATCGCGGCGGCGTACACCGCCGCGGACGGAACCAACACCTTGCGGGCACCTAGCCGGTCGACGCCGCGCGCGAGCAGCACGTTGGAAAGTCCGGACGTCGCGACACTGATGCCGGTCGCCAGGCCGGCCCGCGCGTAGCCGACGTGCGGGGTGAGCAGGAGGAGTACCGCGAGTCCCGACATCCCTTGCGGCAGCCGGGCGAGCATCGCGGTCAACAGCATCCGCGCGACGTGCGGGCGGCGCAGGACCACTTGGTAACGGGCGAACACCGGCCTAGCCCAGACCTCCGGCGCCGGTGAGGCGTGCCATCCGCTCGTCGTCGGAGCGCCGCTTGGCATCCGCCGCCGCAACGAACCGCTCGACGTCGGCCGCGGGCCAGATCACGACGCCGTCGGCGTCCGCCACCACGATGTCGCCGTCACTAACCGCAACGCCGCCGATCGTGACCGAGCCACCGACCTGGTCAGGACCCTCCTTCGCCGACGCGACCGGCGTCACACCACGCGCCCAGACCGGGAGACCGGCGGCAGCAACATCCCTCCGGTCGCGGATCAACCCGTCGGTCACCACCGCGACGATGCCGGCGCCGAGCAGCTCGCGCGCGATGATCTCGCCGAGAATCGCCGTCGTCGACTCTTCGCCGCACGAGACGACGAGCACCGTGCCGGGACCCTGGACGGCATCGGGCACGGCGCGCATCGCCCGGTTGTCGTTATGCGCGACGGCCACGACCAACGCGGGTCCGACGACGACGGCCTCCGGCGACAACGCTTGGATCCAGCCGGGCAATGCTCCGCGGCCGGCCGCGCCGTCGGATGCGAGTGTGCTGGTCAACCAGGCCGGAAGTGGGGTCACCCTGTGATCATGCCCAAGGGTGACGACATCGCGGTCACCCGCCCCGAGCAGCGTGGCGGCGTACCCACTCGAACATCGCGATGCCGCTGGCGACGCCCGCATTGATCGATCGCGTCGATCCGTCCTGCGGCACATGGAGGACCGCGCTGACCGCTTGGCGAGCAGCCGGACTGAGTCCTGGCCCCTCCTGCCCGAACAGCAGCACGCAGCGCTCGGGCAGCTCGGCATCCACGATGCTGCTCGACCCCGGCAGCAGGTCGATGCCGATCAGCTGAAGACCCTCGGCTTCGGCCCATGCCGCGAGCTCTTCCACGGTCGCGTGGTAGCGGATGTCGACGTAGCGGTCGGTGACCATCGCGCCGCGGCGGTTCCATCGTCGGCTTCCGACGATGTGTACGGCCGCTGCGAGGAACGCGTTCGCGTTACGCACGACCGTGCCGATGTTCAGGTCGTGCTGCCAGTTCTCGATCGCGACGTGGTAAGTCCGTCGGCGCGCGGCCAGGTCGGCGACGATCGCGTCGTGCCGCCAGTAGCGATACCGGTCGACGACGTTACGCCGGTCGCCTGCCGACAGCAGATCGCGATCCAGCCGCTCGTCGTCCGGCCACGGTTGCGGGTGTGGGCCGACACCGACGACATGACCCGCATCGGACACCGCGACATCGTACGGTGGAGCGGATGCCGCACCGCCTGAGACCGCTCGCCGTCACCTCGCTCGTCGCACTTGCCGGCCTGCTCGCGATGCCTACCCCCGCCTCCTCGGCGCTTCCGCGAGCGAGCCACACGGACCGCCCGGCGACCTCCGTCGCCGGCCGTCACTCCCGAGCGCTCAGCTCGCTGGCCGCTGCCGTCCGCCGGTCGATCGGCGGCAGTACGGCGAGACACGTCGACTACCGCATCGTGATCAGCGGCCTCGGCACGATCTCTCATGACGCATCGCACCCGACGCCGCCCGCGAGCAACGAGAAGCTGTTCACCGTCATCACGTTGATGGACCTCGTCGGCCCGGAGTTCCGTTACGCGACGAAAATCTACGGCACTGCGCCGATCGTCGACCACACCGTCAGCGGCGACCTCGTGGTCGTCGGGTCCGGCGACCCGACGCTCACCATCGCGAACCTGCGCGAGCTGGCAAAACGCCTGCACGCCAAGGGTTTGCGCCACGTCACCGGGCACCTGATCGTCGACGACACCCGCTACAGCCACACCACCCGCGTAGCCGGTTGGAAGCGCAAGTTCGTACCCGGCCAGAGCCGCACCGTCGACGCGTTCACGGTCGACGAGAACCAATGGCGAGCGGGTGCGTCGTTCGAGCGCGACCCGACGCCGTACAACGCGGCGCTGTTCCGCAAGGCGCTGCGGAAGTCGCACATCACTGTGGCACACGTGACGAGAGTCGAGGGCGCGCCGGGCGGCCTGCACACCCTGGCAATCCATCACTCGCCTGACCTGGCCGCGATCACGGATGCGACGTTGACGGACTCGATCAACTTCAACGCCGAGATGATGTTGCGCGAGGCAGGTGCACAGCTCAGTGGCCACGGCACCCCGGCGACCGGCGTCGCCGCAGTGCGCGCGGTCGCCACCGCACTCGGGCTGCCGTTCGGGATCGACCACGACGGGTCTGGTCTGTCCTACGCCGACCGTGAGTCGCCGGCCACCATCGTCGCCTGGCTCACCAAGCTGACGACGCTGTCGTTCTACTCACGGGTGTACTTCGCGCTTCCGTTGTCCTGCGAGACAGGAACGCTCGAAGGCAGGATGTGCGGCCGTCACGTGCGCGGCCGGGTTCGCGCCAAGACCGGAACGCTCGACCACAACACCGCGCTCTCCGGCTACACGACGACGCTCTCCGGCCACCGCGTGACGTTCTCGTTCCTGCTCAGCGGGTTCAAGGACCGCCGATTCACCCGGGTGATGGGGCACGTCAACGCCGCCGTCGAGACCACCGTCAGGAAGGGCTAGCCAGCACCGTCCCCCGGACCGCACCCAGATCGATCCGGGAGCCGTCGACCGCAGGCGCGCTCGCGCTGATCACGACCTCGTCGCCATCGGCGAGAAAACGTGCATCGGCCCAACGCTCCAGCAGCGACCCCACCTGGTCGTCGGCCGGCCCGCTCACCGTGCCCGAGGCGAACAGGTCGCCGGTGCGCAGGCTGGCGCCGTTGACGGTGAGGTGCGCGAGCATCTGCGCCGCCGACCAGTGCATGGTCCGGTACGGCGGGGACGACACGAGCTCCCCGTTGATGCGTAGCTCCAGATCGATGTCGAGCCCCCACGCCTCGGACTCCACGAGGTACGCCGACAACGGCGTGCCTGTCGAAGGCACCCCGACCCGCGCCGCTTCGAGAGCCGACAACGGCACGACCCACGGCGAGATCGAGGTCTGGAAGGACTTACCGAGGAACGGGCCGAGGGGAACCGTCTCCCAGGCCTGGATGTCGCGCGCGGACCAGTCATTGACGAGCACGACGCCGAACACGTGGTCGGCGAAGCGCTCGATCGGGACCGGCCGGCCGTGCGCCGAGCCGACGCCTACGACGAAGCCGACTTCCACCTCCACATCGAGCCGTGCCGTCGCGCGGAACTCGACGCCGTCACCGGCTGCGACGTTGCCGTGCGGGCGCACGACCGGCGTCCCCGACACCACCACCGTGCCTGCCCGCCCGTGATAGCCCATCGGTTGATGCCGCCAGTTCGGGCGGAGCGGCTCCTGCCCCGGTCGCAGCACCCTCCCGACGTTCACCGCATGCGCCTCGCTGGCATAGAAGTCGACGTAGTCGGCGACCGTGAACGGCAGGCGCAAGCTCACTTCGGAGATCGGGATCAGCTCGACCGGATCGGCGGCCCAGGCGGGCACCTGCTCGGCGACCGCCGACCAGGCAGCCGGCCCGGCCGCCAGCAAGCGGTCGAGGGTCGGCTGGTCGATCAGGTCCAACAGCGGGAACCAGTCGCGGGTGGCGGCTTCGGCAAGGTCGAGCAGGTTGTCTCCCACCCGCACACACAGCCGAGGCCGCTCGGTCCCGTCGTGGCTGTATGCGCCGTACGGGAAGCACTCGCTCAGAGTGACCGCCGGCCGGCCCAGGTCCACGCGTAGTTCTCGTCCTCGCACTCGAGGCCGGCCGCGCCGATCTCCAACGGGCGGAACGTGTCCACCATCACCGCGAGCTCGTCGAAGTACTCGGCGCCGAGGCTGCGCTCGACCGCGCCCGGTTGTGGCCCGTGCGTGTGCCCGCCGGGGTGCAGCGAGATCGAACCCTGCCGGATGCCCGAGCCCTTGCGCGCCTCGTAGTCGCCGCCGCAGTAGAACATGACCTCGTCGCTGTCGACGTTCGAGTGGTAGTAGGGCACCGGGATCGCGAGCGGGTGGTAGTCGACCTTGCGGGGCACGAAGTTGCACACGACAAAATTGCCGCCCTCGAAGACCTGGTGCGCCGGCGGCGGCTGGTGGATCCGGCCCGTGATCGGTTCGAAGTCGGAGACGTTGAACGCGTACGGATACAAGCAGCCGTCCCAGCCGACGACGTCGAAGGGGTGGCTCGCGTGGACGTGGATGCTGCCACCGATGCCGCCCCCGCTGGCCCGGTGCTTCACGAACACCTCGACGTCTTCGCCGTCCGCGAGCATCACGTCGCCCGGCCCGCGAAGGTCTCGTTCGCAGTACGGCGCATGCTCGAGCAGCTGGCCGAACTTCGACAGGTAGCGCCGCGGCGGTGTGATGTGGCTGTTCGCCTCGATCGCGTACACCCGCAACGGCTCGCCGCCGTCGGGAAGCCAGCGGTGCGTCGTCGCCCGCGGCACGATCAGGTAGTCACCCTGCCCGACCTCGATCGCGCCGAAGACCGTCTCCACCAGCGCCCGCCCTGACTCGACGTACACGCACTCGTCACCGAGGGCGTTGCGGTAGTACGGCGAGGTCTCCCCCGCGACCGCGTACGAGATCCGCACGTCGGAGTTCCCGAGGATCAGCCGCCGGCCGGTCACCGGGTCGAGGCGCTTCCACTCGTTGCCGTCGACGAGGTCGTGCAGCACGAGGTGCCGCGGCTTGAGCGGCAGGTTCGCCGTCGTCTGCAGACCGGGGATCTCCCACGGCCGGATGTCGACGATCGCGGACGGGATCGCGCGGTGGTAGAGCAGCGAGGAGTCGGAGAAGAATCCCTCTTCGCCCATGAGCTCTTCGGCGTACAGGCCGCCGTCGGGGCGGCGATGTTGCGTGTGCCGCTTGGGCGGAACATCACCAACGCGTCGATAGAACGCCATTGTCGGCCTCCTCGAATCCGAGGTTAGCCCTACGATCGCCGGGTCGACCTTCTCGAAAGGGGCCGCGCGTGCCGCCGAACCGTCGATCCGCCGCCAGCCCGCCACCGCTGACGGACGCCGACGTGGCGCACCTGCGCGCCCGGATCGGCGCCGGCGAGCGTCCACGGGTCATCGTCCGGGTGGCATCGGCCGCGGTCGCTGCCGGCACCCGCGGCAACGTGATCCGGCTCGGCGACCCGAAGGACAGCGAGTACGTCGTGGTGCGCCTCGGCAAGGACGAGGTGCCGTTCGCACCGTCCGAGCTCGCGCTCACCAGCAAGCCGAAGGCCGCTGCCGGCACCGCGCCGTCGCGAGCCGCAGCGGCGCCCGCCAGGAGTCCGGCGCCAAAACCGGCGGCTCCCATGCCGCGGGCCCGGTCGGCCGGCCGCGCGAAGGGCAAGCGGGTGCCCCCGCTGGTCGTCACGCTTCGCTTCCGCGACGGCGGCTGGACGGTCGAGGCGACCCGCGGCGCACGACGGGTGGCTCGGCCGTCCGCGGTGCGTCCGGGTGCGGTGAGCGCGTTCGCCGAGCAGCTCGACGACGACGCGGTGCGCGCGGCGCTGGTCGAGACCGTGGAAGCCTGTCGCACGGTGGTCGAGCAGCAGGCCGCCGGGCTGCGCGCGGAGCTGCAGGCCGCGGAGGACGCGCTGCGGGCCTACGACAGCAGGCCCGGACGGGCCGGCCGCCGCTCCTGAGCGTCGCCGCCACCAAGACCCAAGCGATCAGTCCTCGGCCGGCTGTGCCTCGGCCGGCTGCGCCTCGGTCGGTCGGCGGTTCGCGGGACGCTGCGGCGCGACCGGCTCGTGCGGCCAGCGCCGTGGTCCCGACCACAGCGCGGGAACGGCGTCGGTGGAGTAGGCAAGGGCGTAGGCGATCGACTCGTAGTTCACCCGCCAGCCGCGAAAATGCGGCCACGCCTCGGCCGCGGTGCGCTCGACCTCGAATCCGACGTCTACCAGTCGCTGCACCCCTGCCTCGAACTCCTCGAAGCTCAGCAGGATCTCTCCGTCCGGGTCTGGGTCCTCGACGAACGGGATGCCGACCGCACGAGCGAGCTGCCGCAAAGCCGTGAACCCCATGCGCAGGGCGAGCCTCGGCTCGAGCCGGTCGCGGCTCGGCGCGATCGAGAGCAGCAACGCCGCCGAGTCCATCACCGCGAGCAGGCCGACCAGCCAGGACGAGTACGGCTGCGGCGAGCGGAAGCGCATCAGCACCGGGTAGTTCGCGTGGCTTTCGGCGACATCCGCCGCCCAGCGCTCCCAGATCACGTAGAAGGACGGCAGGTCGTCGCGATCGCCGTAGATGCCCCACTTGGTACGTGCGAGCAGCTCGGGACCCCACGGAGGTGCGCCGGCGCGTGAGCCGAGCAGGGCGACGTCGGTCTCGCGGCGGTTGAACGCCGAGTACAACGTCGGCAGGTAACCGATCTGCGCGGCGATCACGAACAAGCCGAGCGCCGCTGCGATCACGTCGATCGCGGTGGCACCGCCACCGCTCGACGCAACGAAACCGAGCGTGAACATCGACGAGCCGGCCTCGCGGAAGGCGTGCCCGATGTGGTGCGTGGACGGCCAGAGCAGCAAGGAGAAGCCGACCAGGTACCCGGCCAGCCACGTGACGAGCAGGCTCAGCAGGTACACCGCGGCCTGCGCCGCGAGGACGGTGTCGCGGTCCCGGTAGTCCTTGAACCGCTTCGTCAGGATCACGAACGCCCGGTCGACCACGAAGTCGACGCTGCTGCCGATCTTGCCGAGGCTCGCCCGCGGGATGATCAGCGTGCGCATGACGCTGACCGTGGTCGCGCCGATGATCCCGATCGCGACCACGACGCCGATCACCCGAGCGACGACCATGGCGACCATCCTGCCCCCTGTGGACAACGGCGGCACAGCACCCGGTCGCACCGCCACACTGCCTGGCCATGGAGCTCACCGTCCGTCCGCGCGATCTGAGCGCTGCCGCAGTCGCGCTTCGCCGCTCGAGCACGCGCCTGGGTGACGCGGGTACGTCGTTCTGCCGGCTGGCGCATGCCGACGTCCCAGACCTCGGGACGCAGGCCGGTCCGGCGATCGGCCGCACGGTCGCGCGCGCCGAGCAGGTGGTGCATGCGCTCGTCGACGACGTGGAGCGGCTGGCTGATGCGCTTACGGCGCTGGCCGATCTCTACCCCGCCGTCGACCAGCGGGTCGTGGAGCCGAGGTGACGGTCGGGACCGCGGCGGTGGTGGGACCGCGCAGGTTTGAGGTGCCGAAGGTGAACGGCGATCCGGCGGCCGCCCGCCGGGTCGCCGCGGCCTGCCGCGACCTCGCCGAGGCAATCGCGGGAACGCAACGCCAGGTGACGCACGTGATCTCCGAGCTGACCGCCACCTGGCACGGCGAGGGGCGCCGCGGGATCGACGGCCCGGCCGAGGACTTCGTCGCGACCGCCGCCACCGCCACCCGGCGGCTACGCGAGACCGCCGATCACCTCGACGCCTACGCCACCCGGCTCGAACACGCGCATCATCACCACGGCTTCTCGCTGCACAAGCTGCTCGTGATCGGTGCGGTCGCGACGGTCGGCCTAACGACGATTGTCGTGACGATGGGCGCGGCGAGCGCGATCGAGGCAGCAGCCGCGACGGCCGCCGTCAGTGGCGCCATCGAGGCGGCGGGCGCGGCGGCGACCGCGGACGTGGCCGCCGCCGCCGGCGTCGACAGCGCGTTCGCCGACCTGTCCTGGCTCCGCCCACTGCTTCGCTTCGTCGCCCCCAACCTCACCCAGTTCGCGTGGGGATCAGTCGGCTCAGCCGGCTACGACCAGGTGAGCAGAGGTCGGATCCGGTGGGGACGGGCGCTCGAGGCGGGTGGGATCGCGTTCGTTGCAGGTGTGGCCGCAGCCAAGGGCAACGAGGTGCTTGAGGGCTCGGCCTGGCTGCGCACCACACCGGCCATCGCCCAGCGGGCCGCGCCGCACCTGGTCGAAAGCACCAGCTGGGCGGGCGCCGAGGCCGCCCACGAGGCGAGCACGGGCCACCGCCTCAGCCCGATCGGCATCTCGGAGGCGTTCGTGATCGCCGGCGGCGGCAGCTACGCCCATGACGAGCTCGAGGCTCGCGACCTGTGGCCGGAACGGCGGGACTACCGACGTGAGGCCCTGGTCGGCCTGCTCCACCGGCAGGGGAAGATCGTCGACCCCGAGATCGCCCACGAGGTCGCGCTGCTCAGGCAGACCACGCGCGAACTGCGGCGCGGGAGCATCGACCTGAGGTTGAACGAGGGCGTCGGCCACACCATCGGCCGGCACGTGGCGAAGCCCGAGGCCTACCTGCTCGGGCGGGTGCGCGGCGACCGACTGCGGTTCGCCTCGACGTACTGGAGCGAGCCGAGCGCACAGGACGCGATCGAGCAGACGCTCGCGGCGCACAAGGACACGGTGCGGGCGTGGCTGAAGGCAGGCAGCGACGACCCGCTACGGCTGCAGTGGAAGCTGCCCTACAACGTGGGGTACGGCGTCGACCGCCACGATCGGGTGCGGTTCGTCCGGACTGCGACGGTGATCCTCATCCGGGACCGCTCCGGGATCTCGCTGCTCACCAGCTACCCGCTCGGCCGCTGACTCCGACCCCCTCGGCCGCGGCCGGCTCAGCTGCCGAGCACGCCGAGCAGCTGGCCGAGCTCGTCCGACGACGCGGCCGGGACGATGTAGCCCTCCTGGTTCTCGATCTCGGCCAGGTGGTCGAGCACATCCTCAGCCGTGGCGACGGTGTCCTTGCCGGCGTACCAGCCGGGGGCGAGACCGATGAAGACGCGCGCATAGCGACCGCCGGCGGCCGAGAACGTCTCGTGCGTGAACGTGCAGGCCTCCGAGGCCAGGAAGGTGACGAGCGGCGTCACCAGCTCCGGACGGACCAGCTTGGACAGGTCGCCGAGCAGCTCCTCGGTCATGCGGGTCGCGGCGACCGGGCACACGCAGTTGGAGAGGATGCCGGCTTTCGCGCCCTCGATGGCGATGACGTTGGACAGTCCGACCAGACCCATCTTGGCCGCGCCGTAGTTGGCCTGCCCGAAGTTGCCGAAGACGCCCGAGTTGGACGAGGTGAAGACGAAGCGGCCGTAGCCCTTCTCCTTCATCACCGCGAAGGCCGGCTGTGAGACGTAGAACGCACCCTTCAGATGCGTGTCCAGGACGGCGTCGAGGTCCTCCCAGCTGAGCTTGGCGAAGGACTTGTCGCGCAGGATGCCCGCGTTGT
>DATJSI010000137.1 GCA_035504215.1 Mycobacteriales bacterium | reverse complement strand
TCCGAGGCGAGCGCCGACGACTGCGACGCGTCCTCCGTCGGCAGGTAGCCGTAGTCGATCGAGGTGCCCGAGCGCAGCACGTTGAGCTCGGAGGTGTCGCTGGTGAACGGCAGCTCGACGAAGTAGCTGAGCCTGGGCTTGTCCGGGCCCGCGTAGGCCCGGTTCGCGGCGAACTTGGCGTAGCCGGTGGTCTGGTAGCTGACCAGCTTCCACGGCCCGTCGACGACCTTCCACAGCGGGTTGCTGCCGTAGCTGGCGAGGTCCTTCGACTGCGCGGTCAGGAACGCGAACACGGCCTTCGCCCCGGCGGTCGTCGTGTCGTAATTGCCCACCTTGCCCGAGGCAGAGGTCTTGTCCATCGTCTGAGCGGGCAGCGGGGTGATCTGTGACAGCTGGTCGTAGGTGAACCACGTCGGGTTGTACGACCCGGTCAGCGTCAGCACGATCGTCTTCGGGTTCACGATCGTGTAGCTCTTCAGGTTGTCGGGGAACTCGCCGGGAATGTACGCGGCGAAGTCGGCCTTGTTGGCCCGCAGCAGGTTGATCCAGAACGCGACGTCGCGGGCTGTCACCGGCTGCCCGTCGGACCAGGTGTAGCTGCCGAGGTGGATGGTGACCACGGAGTCGTTGTGGCTGTAGACCGGCAGCACGGCGAGGCTCATGGCCGGGTCGACGACCGGCTGGCCCTTGCCGTTGCCGATCCAGTACAGCGAGCGGAACGACAGCCGCTGGAACTGCTCGATGTTCGCCACGCTGTAGTACGCCCCGGTGAGCATCGGGAAGATGTAGTTCGGCGTGACCCCCGGCGGCTCGGCGAAGGTCGCCGTCCCGCCGCTGACCGGCTTGCCACCGCTTGCCGAGGTACCGGATGACGAACTGCAGGCCGAGGCCAGTAATGCCACTGAGGCAATGGCGGCGATCCCGAGCTGGAGCCTGCGTCTCATCCTGACCTCCTGTGGTCGCTCAATCCCCTCCTGTCCCTACTTTCCAGATATTTGCGTGTTTATGCGGGTGAGTATTGTGGCCGACCGGGAGGACGCCATGAGGATGATCAACGACGCCGGGCGGTTCACGCCCCCGGTCGGGCAGGACCGCAACCACTGGATCGAGCACCTGCGCGTGACGGATCTCAGTGTCGGCACGTACTCGGTCCCGCGCGGCGGCGTGGACGACCAGGTGCCGCACACCGAGGACGAGATCTACGTGGTGATCGCCGGGCGCGCGGTTCTGCGGGCCGGGGAGGACTCCGCTGCCGTGGAACCCGGATCAGTGATCTACGTGGCCGCCGGCGAGGAGCACCGGTTCACCGACGTCGCCGAGGACCTGGCGGCCGTCGTGCTGTTCGCCCCGGCCGAGGGCGCCAGGGAGCAGACCGACAGTTAGCTTTTACCGACAGCTATTTCTGTCTTGACAAGAAGACTTGTCGGTGGCACGGTTGTGGCATGCAGGATGTCGCCGTGATCGAGGACGCCGCAGCAGCGGAGGTCTCGCTTGACCCGATCCGGGCCCGGATGCTCGCGGAGCTGGCCGAGCCGCACACCGCGACCACGCTCGCCGCGCGGCTTGGGCTTGCCCGGCAGAAGGTCAACTACCACGTCAAGACCCTTGAGCAGCACGGCCTGGTGGAGCTGGTCGAGGAGCGCCGCAAGGGCAACATGACCGAGCGGGTCGTCCAGGCATCGGCCGGGGCCTACGTCATCTCGCCGGCCGCGCTCGCCGTGGTCGCGCCGGATCCGGCCCGGTCGCCCGATCGGCTGTCCGCGCGCTGGCTGCTCGCGCTCGCCGCGCGGCTCGTTCGGGAGATGGGCGCGCTCATCAACGGGGCGGCGCGGGCCAACAAGCCGCTCGCTACGTTCGGGCTCGATGCCGAAGTTCGGTTCGCGAGGCCGGCTGACCGCGCCGCGTTCGTGGGTGAGGTCACGGACGCGGTCACCAGGATCATCAGCAACTACCAGACCGAAACTGGTCGGCCGCACCGCCTCATCGTCGCGGTGCACCCGAGCATCACCGACGACGCGGACCCGCCAGCCAAGGAGCAGTCATGACGCATCCCTTCGAGGTACGCAACGAGTTCACCGTCGACGCCACGCCGGACGAGGTGTGGGCGGCGATCACGTCGGGGCCGGGAGTCGACTCCTGGCTCATGGGGCGCACCGAAATCGACAGCGCCAGCAAGACCACCACATTCAGCATGTTCGGCGAGGTGTCCACCGCCAGCATCACGGCCTGGGAACCCGGTCGCCGCTACGCGACGCAGGAGGACAAGAACCCGGACGGCACGTTCATGGCCTTCGAGTGGCTCATCGAGGCGCGCGACGGCGGCGGCGCGGTGGTGCGCGTCGTGCACAGCGGACTCCTCGGCGATGACTGGGAGGCCGAGTACAACGGCCTGTCCGTCGGCGACGGCGCCTACATGAAGAAGCTCGTCGTC
>DATJSI010000136.1 GCA_035504215.1 Mycobacteriales bacterium | reverse complement strand
TCACGGTCCGACGACGCCACCGCCGCCGCCAGCGACATGAGCGGCACGGCGGCGCGGTGGCAGCCGCCGGGACCGGCGCTGCTGTTCTGCCCGGGCGACCGCCCGGACCGGTTCGCGAAGGCCGCGGCCGCAGCCGACGCGGTGATCCTCGACCTCGAGGACGGCGTCGCTCCCGGCGACCGCCCGGCGGCGCGCCGGGCGATTGCGGAATCGCGGCTCGATCCGGCGCATACGGTCGTCCGGGTCAACCCGTCCGGTACGCCGGACCACGCACCGGACCTCGACGCCGTCGCCCGATCGCCATACGCCGCGGTCATGCTGGCCAAGACGGAGACGGCGGACCAGGTTCGCGCGCTCGCGCCATTGGCCGTCATCGCGCTGTGCGAGACGCCGGCAGCGATCCTTGCCGCGGCGCAGATCGCGTCCGCGGCGGACGCCGTGATGTGGGGCTCGGAGGACCTGATCGCCGGGCTCGGCGGCCGGTCGAGCCGGCACGGCGACGGAAGCTTCCGCGAGGTGGTCGCGCTCGCGCGCTCCACGGTGTTGCTCGCGGCCGGTGCCGCCGGCATCCCGGCCATCGACACGGTTCAGGTCGACCTCGCCGGCCTCGCCGTGCTGCAACGGCAGGCCGAGGACGCCGCCGCGTCGGGCTTCGCCGCGCTCGGCTGCGTGCATCCGAGCCAGGTGCCCGTGGTGCGGTCGGCGTTCCGGCCGACCGAGGACGAGGTGAGCTGGGCGCGCAGAGTGCTCGAGGCGGCACAGGCGAACGGCGGGGCGTTCCGCCTCGACGGGCAGATGATCGACGGGCCGCTGATCCGGCATGCCGAGCAGGTCATGAGCCGCGCGGGTCGGGATTGATCACCGCGGCTTGGGTCCGATAGGAAGTGGCCCATGAGCGCTGCCGGCGGATCCGCCGTCCCTGTCATTGACCTTGCGCCCTGGTTCGAGGGGACGGCCGAAGGCCGGGCGCAGGTCGCCGCGGCGGTAGACGCGGCGCTGCGCGAGATCGGCTTCCTGCTCGTGGTGAACCACGGTGTGAGCACGGCGCTGCGCGACGAGGTGCGGGCGGCGGCACACGAGTTCTTCCGGCTGCCGGCGGAGGTCAAGGAGCGGTACCGCACGCAGGTGGGTGCGGACACCTGGCTTCCGCGCGGGTGGACGCCGATCGGCGCCGAGGCGAATGCGAACTCCGACGCGGGCGTGAGCGCGCCGCCCGACCTCAAGGAGTCCTACGACGTCGCCTGCTTCGAGCCGACCGGTGACGCCGACATCGACCGGGAGTGGTTCACCGACAACATCTGGCCGGCGGAGGTGCCGGCGTACGAGCGGGCGGTGTCGGCGTACATCGCCAGGATGCGGGAGCTGGTCGACGAGCTGCTGGTGATCGCCGCGGTTGCGCTCGGGTTGCCGGACGAGCAGTTTCTCGCCCACGCCCGGCACCCGACCTGGTCGTTCTACACGCATTGGTACCCGGCGCTGACCGTCGTCGGCGAGCCCGAGCCGGGCCAGCTGCGAATCGGCTCGCACACCGACTTCGGGACCTTCACGATCCTCGACCGCCAGCTCGGGACCGGTGGCCTGCAGATCATGGGCAAGGACGGCGAGTGGGCGGATGCGCCATGGGTCGAGGGCGCGTTCACGATCAACATCGGCGACATGATGGCGCGCTGGACGGGCGACCGGTGGGTCTCCAACCGGCACCGGGTGCTCGCACCGAGCGAGGCCGCGCCGGAAGAGGACCTGATGTCGCTGGTCTACTTCCACGAGGCTGATCCTGCGGCCGTGCTGCACAGCGTGCCGCCGCCGATCGGCACCGTGATCTACGAGCCGATTACCGCGGGGGAGTACCTGCGCGCGAAGCTCGCCGCGATCGCCGTCGGGTGAGCCGCTCTGCCGAGGGCGTGGCCGCCGGGCCGACGCCGAAGCGGGCAAAGATCGACTAACCCGGGCAATACCCCGCGGTTGTGGGGATCCCTACTGCGCGGTAGCGTCCACGTCGAGCGTGGCCATCTGAGCTTCGCGCACCGCTTCGAAGGGAAAGTTCATTGAGGATTCACAAGATCGCGGCCGCCACGCTGATGTCGGTCGCTCTGGCCGGCGGGCTGGTCGCGTCCAGTGGCTTGCCGGCGGGCGCGGCGCCGCACCTACGCCCGGCAGGGATCACCGGTTTCGGTAAGGCAACGGTGACGCCGTCCACGAACTTGGTCGACCAGCAGGTCGTGAAGGTCAAGGCCTCGAAGTTCCCGACCGACACCGCGGACCTCTACGCCGTTGAGTGCTCGGCCAACGCAATCGAAAAGCAGGATGAGGGGTACTGCGACACCACGTCACCCACGGTCACGCCTGCCACGAATGGTGCTGCGACGTTCAACTTCACCATTCTCACCGGCTCGGACTTCAAGCCCGCCAAGGGCCCGACCTGTGCTTGGCCGAAGAAGTGTTACATCGTGATTGCCGATGGGTCGACCCTCGCGACCACGACCACTGTCGCCTTCCCGAAGATCACCTTCAAGGACCCGCGTCCGACGACCAAGACGAAGGTGACGACCAAGAAGACGGCCAAGGTCAAGAAGTCGGTCACCCTCAAGGCGGCCACGACTCACACCAAGTCCGATGGCACCTTCTCCGGCACCGCGACCTTCTACGACAACGGCAAGAAGCTGAAGAAGGTCAAGGAGAGTGCGCACGGCAAGGCGTCGCTGAAGTGGAAGTTCAAGAAGGCCGGCAAGCAGCACATCGAGGTCAAGTACAGCGGCAGCAGCAAGTACCAGCCGAGCAAGGGCAAGACGACGATCAAGATTACGAAGTAGGCACTGTCTGCGATCGATCCTTCGATCGGTACGTCGCGAGGGCCCGCAACGACGAAGTCGTTGCGGGCCCTCCGCGTGCCGAGGGTTCGTCGCGCCTACACCGGCGGCATCCTCGTCGTGCCGTCGCCCGTTTCAGCACACATCTGCACCGGAAACGACGTCGAATCCGGACGTCGGGGCACGAAGCGGTGTCGCCGGGCCGGCGTTGTGTGCTGAAACGGGCGAGAGTCGCGACGCCCTTGCGGCTCAGCCGGGACGGTCCCAGCAGACCGCGAGCATCAGGCGGCGCTGGTTGTCCGGGTCGTCGAGGCTCGGGCCGAACAGCTCCCTGAGCTGGCCGAGCCGGTAGCGCACGGTCTGCGGGTGCACGTGCAGCGCCTTGGCGGTCGCCTGCTGGTTGCCCATCGCGGTGAGCCAGGCGGACAAGGTCTCTTCGAGCCGGCGGCGGGTGGCGGTCGGCACCGCTGCCAGCGGCGCAAGTGCCTGGGCGCGCAGGTGCTCGAGCAGCCACGCGTCTCGTGCGACGAGGATCGTGTCGTAGTGGTCCGCGACAAAGACCGGGTCGCCCTTGATCGACCCGGCGCTGGCCAGCCGAGCGCCGGCTTCGGCCACCCGAACCGATGACGGCAGCTGCGTCGGCGGCACCGTCGTACCGATCACCGCGCCGCACCCCGCCAGCGTCTTCGTGATGACCGCGCGCCGCCCCGGCGCGTCGGGATCGGGCAGGATGCCGCCGGCCAGCCCGCCGTGGCGGACCGGCAGGCAGTTGGGGTCCAGCCGGTCCAGCGCCGCGTAGCCGGCTTCGTTGGTGGCATCGATC
Source organism: Mycobacteriales bacterium (assembly GCA_035504215.1). Lineage (NCBI taxonomy): Bacteria > Bacillati > Actinomycetota > Actinomycetes > Mycobacteriales > Mycobacteriales bacterium. Next base: position 29,993 of record DATJSI010000136.1, on the reverse strand, counting down.
AGGATCAGCGCGGCGGTCGCGGGGATGGTCCAACCGGCCCGCAAGGCCATGGCGCTCACCAGCGTCGAGTCGGTGCGGTCGGACAGCAGCAGCTCCGCGAGGTGTGCGCGCAGCCGCTCGCGTTCGGCCGAGGTGGTGCGCTGCTCATCGACGTAGCCGTGCGCCGACGCGGACGAGAGCTCCTCCATGAAGATGAAGACCGCCTCGGCGAGGGTTGCCACCGATGCCGGGTCCAGCCCGAGCGCGACCCCCGCCTCCGAGATGTGCCGCCAGGCGACCCGCGCGCCGGCTCGGTACGCCGAGAGCAGCGAGGCCAGCGAGCGGCCCTCCCGCCACTCCAGCCGCCCGACCTCCTCGAAGGCTTCGTGCTCGGCCGGGTCGACCGGCGTGACCAGCACCGAACCTGCCGAGCGCTCGCTGGGGAGCTGCTCGGCGATCCGCACCAGCCGGTGCAGCGCGATCTCGGCGATCCGTAAGCTGTCCTCGGGGTCGTCGGCGACGAAGGAGGCGTAGTCCGGCCAGTCATCGCGGAGCAGATCGACGACCTCGTCGATCATCTGCGGTAGCTCTTCGGTGAGCTTGGGCAGGACCGCCCGGAGGTCGACCGGCGCCGGTGCCACATCCGTCACGCCTCTCTTTGTACCTCAGTGATAAAACTGAGCCGGACGACTACGTCGTTATGCGGAGATTCCGAACCCTGTTGCGCGTGAGGATGCAGTGACCGGGATCGGAAGGAGAGCGGTGAGTCAGCTGACCGGTGCGGCTGACGATGTCCGCCGCCCGCCGCCGGCCACCGCTGCGCCCGGGGAACGCGGCGAGAACTTCCCCGTCGCGCTGCGGGTCCTGCCCGCGAGCCTGCGTCGTGACCTGCATGCCGTCTACGGCTTCGCGCGCGGCGTCGACGAGCTCGGCGACAACGCGCCCGGCGACCGGACCGCCGCGCTGGCCGGCTTCGAGGCCGACCTGCGCCGGGTCTGGACCGCCGTGTCCCCGACCGACCCGATTCTCGCGGCGCTCGTGCCCACGGTTCGCGCCCACGACCTGCCGATCGAGCCGTTCCTTGCTCTCGTCGAGGCGAACCAGCTCGACCAGGTCCGCTCGACTTACGAGACGTGGGCCGACCTGCGCCACTACTGCACCTTGTCGGCCGACCCGGTCGGGCGGATCGTTCTCGGTGTCCTCGAGGTTCGCGACCCGGACGGACGACTGACCGCGTGGTCCGACGACGTGTGTACGGCGCTTCAGGTGCTCGAGCACTGCCAGGACGTCGCCGAAGACCGCGGCCGCGGGCGGACCTACCTGCCGCAGGAGGACCTTGAACGGTTCGGCGTCACGGACTCCGAACTAGGGGCGACGACCACGTCACCGGCCGTTCGGGCGGTGGTTGGGTACGAAGTCCAGCGCGCGCGTGAGCTGCTCGCCGCCGGCCGGCCGCTCGTGCGGTCGCTGCACGGCGCCGGCCGGCTCGCGGTGGCCGGGTTCGTCGCCGGCGGGCTCGCGACCGCGGATGCATTGCAGCGGGCGGACTACGACGTCCTTGCGACCGTGCCGAAGCCCGGAAAGGCCGCGACTGCGCGGCACGCCTTGCGGCTGCTGGCCGGCCGGCCATGACGATGACCGGAACGATCGAGGCGGCGTACGAAGTCTGCGAGGACACCACCCGCAGCCAGGCGCGCAACTTCCACTACGGGATCCGGCTGTTGCCGCGCGCAAAGCGCCAGGCGCTGTGCGCGGTCTACGCCCTCGCGCGGCGGGTCGATGACATCGGCGACGGCGACCTGCCGGACGACGCGAAGCGTCGCGAGCTGGCGGCGTTGCGCGCCGCGATCGCGCGCCTCGACGGCTCATCCGACCCGGTGCTCGTCGCCGTCCGCGACGCCGCCCGCCGGCTGCCGATCCCGATCGACGCGTTCGACGAGCTGATCGACGGCGTCGAGACCGACGTCGAGAACGCGGGGTTCACGACCTTCGACGAGCTGGTCGTCTACTGCCGGCGCGTTGCCGGTTCGATCGGCCGGCTTTGCGTCGGCGTGTTCGGTGCGAGCGACCTGCAGCTCGCGCCGCTCTACGCCGACCAGCTCGGCATCGCGCTGCAGCAGACCAACATCCTGCGCGACATCCGCGAGGACCTGCTGAACGGCCGGGTGTATCTCCCGACCGACGACCTCGATCGGTTCGGTGTCGAGGTCTGCCTCGGCGCCGACGGCGCTCTCGTCGATGACGGCGGGCTGTCCGCCCTGATCCGGTTCGCCGCAGACCGTGCCCGCGGCTGGTACGACGACGGCCTTCGACTGATCCCCTTGCTCGACCGCCGAAGTGCTGCCTCGGCGCTGGCGATGTCGGGGATCTACCGCCGGCTGCTCGACCAGATCGCCGCCGACCCCTCGCTCGTGCGCGACCGCCGGCTGTCGCTCTCCGGCCGGCAGAAGGCGACCGTCGCGATCCGCGCCCTCGCGGGACGGCCGGCATGACGGCGCCGACGACCGGCCGCCGCAGCGTCGTGGTTGCGGGCGGTGGGCTGGCCGGCATCGCAGCCGCGCTGCGTCTCGCCGATGCCGGATGGTCGGTGCGGTTGCTAGAGGCCAAGCCGCGGCTCGGTGGTCTGACCGCGTCGTTCCGGCGCGGCGACCTCGACGTCGACACCGGCCAGCACGTCTTCCTGCGCTGCTGTACGGCGTACCGCGGGTTGCTCGACCGCCTCGGCGTGACCGGGTTGACCACGTTGCAGGACCGGCTCGACGTGCCCGTCGTACGGGTTGCGGATGGCCGGCGCGGTCGGCTGCAACGCGGTCGGCTGCCGGTCGCGGCCGGCCTTCCGCTGCACCTCGGCCCGAGCCTCTCCCGCTATGCCGTGCTGCCGCCCGGGGCGCGACTGGCCGCCGCGCGCGCCGCGCTCGCGCTGCGCGCGGTCGATCCCGATGATCCGGCGACCGACGAGCGCTCGTTCGGCTCGTGGCTGACCGAGCATGGCCAGCCGGCCGCCGCGGTCGCCGCACTCTGGGACCTGGTCGGAGTCGCCACGCTCAATGCGCGGTCGGACGAGGCATCGCTCGCGTTGGCCGCGATGGTCTTCCAGACCGGCCTGCTCACCGAGCCGGACGCCGCCGACATCGGCTGGTCGAACGTCCCGTTGCAGCGCCTGCACGGCGATGCCGCCATGCGCGAGCTCGCGCGCGCCGGCGCGGAGGTCGGGCTGCGCACCCGGGTGGAGGCGATCGAGCCGAGTGGGGGCGGCTGGCGGGTGCAGTGCTCGGCCGGCCCGATCGACACCGATGCCGTCGTCGTTGCCCTGCCCCCCGCGCAGACCGAGCGGGTGCTTCCCACGGGCGCGGTCCGGCAGCCCGCCGGTTGGTCGGAGGCGCTCGGGACAGCTCCGATCGTTAATGTGCATGCAGTGTTCGACCGGCGCGTGATGGACGAGGCGTTCGTCGCCTGCATCGGTTCTCCGTTGCAGTGGTTGTTCGACCGCACGCCGGCATCGGGCCTGACCGACGGTCAGTACCTTGCCGCGTCGGTCTCTGCCGCCGATGACGTCGCTGACCTGCCGGTCGAGCAGATCCGCGGCCGGCTGCTGCCGGAGTTCGTGCGGGCGCTCCCGGCGGTCCACCACGCCGAGCTGCGCGACTTCTTCGTCACCCGGGAACCGCGCGCGACCTTCCGGCAGGCGCCTGGCAGCGCGAAGTGGCGACCCGAGTCCGGTACGACGATGCCTGGGCTGGTCCTCGCCGGAGCGCACACTGCGACCGGGTGGCCCGCCACGATGGAGGGTGCCGTGCGCAGCGGTGACGCGGCGGCGCGGGCCCTGACGTCGGCCTCCACGGCGAGTGCGGCCGGCCGGCCCGACGGTCGGGAGGTCGCCGCGTGACCGTCATGCTGCCCCACACCCTCAACCGCAGCCGCGACCTGGTCGAGCCTGCGATGCGGGCGGCGGTGGCGCGGCTGGACCCGGCCAGCCGTCGGGTCGCGGAGTACCACCTCGGCTGGGTCGACGCGGACGGCCGCCCGGCCGCAGCCGGCGGCAAAGCGGTTCGCCCCGCGCTTGCCCTGCTCTCCGCACGGGCCGCGGGCGGGCCGGCCGAGGTCGGCGTACCGGGAGCGGTCGCGGTCGAGCTCGTGCACAACTTCTCGCTGCTGCACGACGACCTGATGGACGGCGACGTGCAGCGGCGGCATCGCGCGACCGTGTGGGCGGTGTGGGGCGCCTCGACCGCGATCCTCGTCGGGGACGCGATGCTGGCGCTGGCCTACCAGGTGCTCGCGGACTCGCCCGGTGGACACGCGGTGGCCGCGAGCTCGTTGCTCGGGACCGCGACGCAGGGGCTGATCGCCGGTCAGGTCGAGGACCTTGCCTTCGAGCAGAGGTCGTCGGTCAGCGTGGAGGAGTGCGTGGAGATGGCGGCCGGCAAGACCGGTGCCCTGCTGGGGTGCTCGGCGGCGATCGGCGCGGTGCTCGCCGGAGCGGCGCAGCCGGCGGTCGGTGCGCTTCGCCGGTACGGCGAAGAACTCGGGCTGGCCTTCCAGCTCGTCGATGACCTGCTCGGCATCTGGGGCGACCAGGCTGCCACCGGCAAGCCGGTCGGCAGCGACCTGCGCGCGCGCAAGAAGTCGCTGCCGGTTGCCTACGCCCTCGAAAGCGGCAGTCCCGCCGCGACCGAGCTGGCCGGCTGGCTCGCGACGCCCGGTCCGGACTCCGACGACGAGGTGCGCCGCGCGGCCGAGCTCGTGGAGATCGCGGGCGGGCGCGGCTGGGCCAAGGCGGAGGCGGTGCGCCGCCTCGACGCCGCGTCGAGCGCGCTCGGCGACGCCGACCTCGACCCGGTCGCCCGGGACGAGCTGGTCGCACTCGGCCGCTTCGTCGTGAGCCGGGAGAGCTAGTGACCATCACCAGCAACCAGCAGCGGTCCGCCTCGCGCGGCGCTGACGACGCGCGCGCTGCGCTCGACGCCGCCGTCGCGCACCTGCGCGGACTCCAGAACCCCGCCGGCTGGTGGAAGGGCGAGCTCGAGACCAACGTCACGATGGACGCCGAGGACCTGCTGCTGCGCGAGTTCCTCGGCATCCGCGAGCCGGCGGAGACCGCGCAGGCCGCTCGCTGGATCCGCTCGCAGCAGCGCGACGACGGCAGCTGGGCCAACTACTTCGGCGGTCCCGGCGACCTGTCGACGACGGTCGAGTCCTACGTCGCGCTCCGACTGGCCGGGGATGCTGCGGATGCCGATCACATGCGCCGCGCGCTCGGCTTCATTCACGGCCTCGGCGGCCTCGAGTCCGCGCGCGTGTTCACCAAGCTCTGGCTCTCGCTGTTCGGCGCGTGGTCGTGGGACGACGTACCCAACCTGCCGCCGGAGATCGTCTACCTTCCGCGCTGGTTCCCGTTCAACCTCTACGACTGGGGCTGCTGGGCGCGTCAGACGATCGTGCCGCTCACCATCGTCGCCACCCTGCGACCCGTGCGCCCGTTGCCGTTCACGCTCGACGAGCTTCGCACCGGCGCGCCGGCGCCGGCGTTCGCGGCGCTGCCGAGCTGGGCCGGCTTCTTCCAGCGGCTGGACAAGGTGCTGCACGCCTACGCCCGGCGACCGCTCGGCTTGCTTCGGCGCGCGGCGATGCGTCGCGGGATCGAGTGGGTGCTGGCGCGCCAGGAGGCGGACGGGTCATGGGGCGGCATCCAGCCGCCGTGGGTCTACTCGATCCTCGCGCTGCACCTCATGGGCTACCCGCTCGATCACCCGGCGGTCGTCGCCGGCATCCGCGGGCTGGACGGCTTCCTGGTCCGCGAGGACACCGACGGGGGCGTCGTACGCCGGCTCGAAGCCTGCCAGTCGCCGGTGTGGGACACCGGCCTGGCGCTCACCGCTCTGCTCGACGCGGGGGTGCCCGCCGACGACCCGGCGGTCCGCACCGCCACCGACTGGCTGCTCGACGAGGAGATCAGGGTCCGCGGCGACTGGTCGGTCCGGCGCCCGGACGTCGAGCCGGGGGGCTGGGCGTTCGAGTTCGCCAACGACGGATACCCGGACACGGACGACACCGCGGAGGTGGTGCTCGCCTTGCGCCGGGTCGCCCATCCGGATGCCGAACGGCTGCGCGCCGCCGTCGACCGGGGCGTGCACTGGGTGATCGGCATGCAGTGCAAGGACGGCGGCTGGGGCGCCTTCGACGCCGACAACACCCGCGAGCTCGCCTACAAGCTGCCGTTCTGCGACTTCGGCGCGGTCATCGACCCGCCGTCGGCCGACGTCACGGCACACATCGTCGAGATGCTCGCGGCCTGCGGGCTGGCCGGCTCCGACGCCTGTCGCCGCGGGGTCTCGTGGTTGTGGGCCGCGCAGGAGACCGACGGCTCGTGGTTCGGGCGCTGGGGGGCCAACCACGTCTACGGCACCGGCGCCGCCGTGCCCGCGCTGGTCGCGGCCGGGGTCGCGACCGACGACCTCCGCATCGTCCGTGCGGCGCGGTGGCTCGAGGCGCACCAGGCCGAGGACGGCGGCTGGGGAGAGGACATGCGCTCCTACCGCGACCCCAGCTGGATCGGGCGCGGCGCGTCCACTCCCTCGCAGACCGCCTGGGCGCTACTTGCCCTGCTTGCCGCGGGGCGCGCCGGATCCGAGTCCGCGCGCCGCGGGGTGGCGTGGTTGGTCGAGAACCAATGCGAGGACGGCACGTGGGACGAGCCGTATTTCACCGGCACAGGATTTCCCGGCGACTTCTTCATCAACTATCACTTGTACCGGCTGGTGTTCCCGGTGAGCGCCCTCGGCCGGTACGTCGCCGCGACGACCGAGGGAGGTGACCGTGGCTGAACGCGAACCGGTGATCTGTACGCCGTTGCGAGTCGAGCAGGCCGCGGTCCTCGCCGGTCGCCCGGGGGCAAAGGTGGTCCGCACGGGGATGGGTTCACGGCGGACCCGTCGCCGGCAGGCCCGCTTCGCGGGGGACGGGCCGCTCGGCGTGCTCGGCGTCGCCGGCGGGCTGGCTCCACAGGTGCGGCCGGGCGATGTGGTCGTCGCATCCGAGATCCGGGCCGGCGCGCAGATCGTGCGGTCGCCGTCCGCACCCCTGCTGGCCGGAGCGCTGCGCCGGGCCGGACTCACCGTGCACGTCGGCCCGATCGTGTCCGGCGGCCTGGTCGGGAAGCGCGGTCGCGCGGCGCTCGCCGCCACCGGCGCGCTCGCGGTCGACATGGAGTCGGCGGAGATCACCGCGCTGGCCGGCAGCCGCGCGGTCGCCGTCGTGCGGGCGATCAGCGATACGGCCGACGCGCCCCTGCTGCGCCCGGGCACCGTCTCGCGCGGGATCGACGCGCTACGTGCGCTGCGGGTGGCCGCGCCCGTGGTTGCCCGCTGGGCGGCGATGGTCGATGACCGCGACATCTTGCTCGCTTCGCCGCGGTCGTTCTGCGCCGGCGTCGAGCGCGCGATCGACATCGTCACGCGCGCGATCGAGCGGTTCGGCGCGCCGGTCTACGTACGCCGGCAAGTGGTGCACAACGCCCACGTGGTCGCCGAGCTGGAGGCGATGGGCGCGGTCTTCGTCCAGGAGCTCGACGAAGTGCCGTTCGGCGCCCGCGTGGTGCTGGCCGCGCACGGTGTGGCGCCGGAGGTGCGTGTCCAGGCCGTGGACCGCGAGCTGTCCGTGGTCGACGCGACCTGTCCGCTGGTCGCGAAGGTGCACCAGGAGGTACGCCGCTACGCCGCGCGCGAGCAGACCGTCCTGCTGATCGGGCACGCCGATCACGAAGAGGTGGTCGGCACGGTCGGCGAAGCGCCAGGCCGGGTGCAGGTCATCGCGGACGAAGCCGACGCGCGGGTGGTGCAGGTCGTGGACCCGGAGCGGGTCGCCTACGTGATGCAGACCACCCTGGCGGTCGACGAGAGCGAGCGCATCGCCTCGGTCCTCCGCAGCAGGTTCCCGGCGCTGGAGGCGCCGCGCCAGGACGACATCTGTTATGCCACCAGCAACCGGCAGCAGGCCCTGCGCGAGATCGCGACCGAGTGCGACCTCGTGCTGGTCGTGGGCTCGGTCAACTCTTCCAACTCCCAGCGGCTGGTCGAGGTCGCGCGCCGCGCCGGCGCTGCGGCGTACCTCGTCGACGACGCCGGTGATGTCGAGCTGGAGTGGCTGGCCGGCGCCAAGCGGATCGGGATCACCGCCGGCGCATCGGCGCCACCACGTTTGGTCGACGAGCTCGTTAACACACTGAGCGGACTGGGCACGGTGACTATCAGCGAGCGACGCAGTGTTTCCGAAGATGTACGTTTCGCACTACCGAAAGAGGTGAGCTGACGAGATGGCGATGCCGATGCGTCAGAACCTGCGGCTGGGCACCTACCTGGCGAAGCAGAAGATCGCGCACCGAGAGCGCTTCCCTTTGGTGATGGAGCTCGAGCCGTTGTTCGCCTGCAACCTCAAGTGCGCCGGCTGCGGGAAGATCCAGCAGCCACACACCGTGCTGAAGCAGCGCATGCCGGTCGAGCAGGCGGTCGGCGCGGTGGAGGAGTGCGGCGCGCCGATCGTGTCGATCGCCGGCGGTGAGCCGCTGATGCACCCGCAGATCGACGAGATCGTTGGCCAGCTGCTCGCGCGCAAGCGGATCGTGCTGTTGTGCACCAACGCGGTGCTGCTGCCCAAGCACCTGCACCGGTTCACGCCGCATCGCGACTTCGCGTTCATGGTGCATATCGACGGGCTGCGTGAGCGGCACGACGAGTCGGTGTGCAAGGACGGTGTGTTCGACCAGGCGGTCGAGGCGATCAAGGCGGCGAAGGCGGCCGGGTTCAAGGTGATGACGAACACCACGTTCTTCACCACCGACACCCCGCAGGACGTCATCGACGTGCTCGACTTCCTCAACGACGACCTCGAGGTCGACAATATGCAGATCTCGCCCGGCTACGCCTACACGAAGGCGCCGGACCAGGAGCACTTCCTTGGGGTCGAGCAGACTCGCGCGTTGTTCAGCGAGGCGTTCGCGAACGGTCGCCGCAAGAAGTGGCGGTTGAACCATTCACCGTTGTTCCTCGACTTCATCGAGGGCAAGCGGGACTTCGAGTGCACGCCGTGGGGCATCCCGTCGTACTCCTTGCTCGGCTGGCAGAAGCCCTGCTACCTGCTCGACGACGGATACGCGCAGAGCTGGCAGGAGTACCTCGACACGACGGACTTCAAGGCCTACGGCCGGGGCAACGACGAGCGCTGCAACAACTGCATGGCGCACTGCGGGTACGAACCCACCGCGGTGCTCGCGACGATGGGCTCGCTCAAGGAGAGCTTGCGGGCCGCCGTCGGCGCCTAAGCCCTCGGTGATCTTGACGTAGGAGGCGCACAAACTCGCGTTGTGCGCCTCCTACGTCAAGATCACGAACAGGGGGGTCAGCGGCCGAGTGCCTGCTTCACGAGGGTGCGGCCGAAGTCGACGGCGAGGCCGTTCGGGCGCTTCGCGTCGGCCATGACGTCGGCGAACGCGGTCAGGAAGGTCTCGACCTCCTCGTCGCCGATCATCAGCGGCGGCAGCAGCTTGATGACGGCCATGTGGTCGCCCGCGACCTGGGTCAGCACCCGATGGCGGTTGTAGAGCGGTACGACGACCAACTGGGCGAACAGGCCCTTGCGGGCGGTGTTGAGCATGGTCCACATGCCGCGAGCCGCGAGTGACGAGGGGCGGCCGAACTCGATCCCGATCATCAGGCCGCGGCCACGGATGTCCGCGATCAGCTCGCTGTCGGCCGCGATCGCGCGCAACCCGTCGGTGAGCTGCTGGCCCCGGTGCTCGGCGTTGGCGATCAGGTCCTCGTCGTCGAGGACCGCCAGGGTCGCGAGTCCTGCGGTCATCGCGAGCGCGTTGCCCATGAACGTCGAGGCGTGCACGAACACCCGGTCGAGGCTGGAGTACACCTTCTCGAAGATCCCGGCCCGGGCCATCGTCGCGCCGACCGGCACGAAGCCTCCGGACAGCGTCTTCGCGACTGTCACGATGTCGGGTGTCACGCCGTCGTGGTGATGGGCGAGGAACCTGCCGGTGCGGCCGAGTCCGGTCTGCACCTCGTCGGCGATCAACAGACCGCCGCTCGCATGCAGCAGCTGCTGCGCTCCGGCGAGGTAGCCGGCTGGCGCAACCTGCACGCCCTTACCTTGGATCGGCTCGACCAGCAGTGCCGCGACATCGCCGCGGCGGACCTCGCGCTCGATGGCTTCGAGGTCGCCGAAGGGGACCTTGGTGTCGGGCAACAGTGGCGCGAAGCCACGGCGGAACTCCTCGGCGCCGTTGACCGATAGGGCGCCCGTGGTCAGGCCGTGGTAGGCGTGGTCGGCGTACAGGATGCGCGGCTTGCCGGTGGCGCAGCGGGCGAACTTCAGTGCCGCCTCGACCGCCTCGCTCCCGCTGTTGCAGAAGTAGACCCGCTCCATCCCGGGCGAGCGGGCGAGCAGCTGCTCGGCCAGCAGGCCCGGCAGCAGCGGCAGGTCGAACTGGACCATGTCCGCGAGGTCGGCGTCCAGGACGTCCTGGAGCGCCCGGCGCACGACCGGGTGGTTGCGGCCGATGCCGAAGACGCCGAAGCCGGAGAGGAAGTCGAGGTAGCGGTTGCCGTCAGCATCGTCGTACCAGGCGCCCGCGGCGGTGGTCAGCACCCGGTCGAACCCGATCGTCCCGAGCATCCGTGGCACCTGGGCGTTGAGGTGGTCGTCGTGCAGCGCCGCATTCTCGCCGCGACGAGCCTCGATCAGCGCCCGGATGTCGAACCCCACGGCCATGAATCTAGTGCCCTCAAAGGCCCGGGACGGCGATCCGAGGCTTCAGCCGAACCAGCGCGCGAGCGGCCGGTAGAGCCAGGGCACCCGACGGCGGGCCTGGGTCGCGAGATCGAGCCAAGGCGGCTCGGTACGGCGTTCCGCGCCGGTCTCGAGGACCCGGATCACCGCCCGCGCGATCCGTTCGGGGTCGACCGGCTTGGGCCAGCGCCGGTCGTAGGCGACCGAGCGCGACGCGAGGAAGTTGGTGCGCACCACGCCGGGTCGAACGGTCGAGACGACCACGCCATGACCCCGGACTTCTTCACGGATCGAGTCGGCAAAAGACTCGAGCGCAGCCTTCGACATCGAGTAAACCGCCTCGGTAGGGACGGGTACCGTGCCGGCGATCGAGGTCGTGAAGACGAGGGACCCGTCACGCTGATGGAGTAATGGGGGCAGTGCTGCCCGGGCGAGCAGCACTGGTGCCCGGAGGTTGACCTCGATCAGCCGGTCGATGTCGTCAATCGGCATCATGTCGAAGCGGCCGACCCAGCCCACACCGGCGTTGGCCACGACGTTGTCCAGCCGGCCGAAGCGGTCCAGCGCGGTCTCGACGACGGTTTGCGCGTGCGTGGTTTCCCGCACATCGAGCGTCACCGCAACGATTGCCGGGTTCTGCTGCGCGAGCTCGCCGAGGGCTGCTGCGTTGTGGTCAACCGCCACCACATGCGCGCCGCGGGCGACCAGCGCGAGCACCGTGGCGCGGCCAATCCCACCCGCCGCACCAGTCACAACAGTCACAGAATCCACGACACCCATTCGGAGTATCGAAGCACGTCCGGAGCGAGTGTTTCGTTATCGTTTCGTTATCTAAACGGACGTACAGGGGACTTAAGCCCCCACCGAAAGCCTCCCTATCGGGTCGTGTCGCACCGTGCGGGACTGCCCACCTGCTGCATCCAGGGCGCCGCAACGGCGCAGAGACAGGGAGAAGAAATGTCGCAGTCCTCTACGCGGCGGCGCCGGCGCTCGGTAGTGCTTGCCGGCCTGCTCGGCACGACGGTCTTCGCCGTGACCGCCGGGCTTTCGCTCGGTGGCTTCAGCGCGGGCATCACGAACCCGACCAACAGCTACTCCTCCGGCACGGTCGTGCTGAAGGAGGCTGCGGGTGCTACCAGCTGCTACTCGACCGGCACCGGCACGACCGTGACGGCGAGCAACACGGCGAACTGCACGACCATCGATGACTTCGGCGGTGCGGTCAACCAGGGTCCCGGCTCGGCCGTGAACTCGCAGGTGCTCAACCTCACCAACGTCGGCACCATCAATGGCGCGACGTTCACCGTCAACCCGTCGGCCTGCGCGGCGACGGCAGCCACCAACACCTCGCCGTACTCCGGCTCGGACACCTCGGGCTTCTGCGGCAAGGTCGACATCACGATCGAGAACGACACAACCGGTACGCCGTCGTGCGTCTACCCGGCCGGCGCGGGCGCATGCCCGGCGCTGTCCAACACCTACAACCTGTCCACCTTCGGCTCGGCGGGGGCACTGTCCCTCGGCGCGCTGGCGGCCGGCTCCTCGGACAAGTTCACGGTGAAGACCCAGATCGACAGCGGGGCGACCAACGCCGACCAGGGGTTGACCGCTTCGGTGCCGATGACCTGGACGCTCAACCAGTAAGCGCGCATCCACGAGCCTGGCTCCCGGGGTTGTTCCTGCAGGGAGACCCCGGGAGCCGGCCACTCGCGGACAACCACAGCACCACCCGGACGAACTGCCCCCGTCCCGACCGAGATGAGGAACCGTGACACCGCGATCGCAGTCGCGTGAACGCCGCCGGCGAGCCGGGCTCGTCGGTCTTGTCGCGACTGCCGGTCTCGTCGCCGCGCTGGTCGCCCAGGGGACGACCGCCGGCTTCACCAGCGGGATGACCGGCAAGGGAACCTTCTCCTCCGGCACCGCCCTTCTCGCCGACACCATCGGCACGACGACCTGCACGTCGACGTCAGGCAGCACGGTCGGCAGCGGCAACTCGACGAACTGCACGACGAACCCGCTGCCGAGTGGCACCCTTCCGGCCGGTACGACGTCGGTCTCCACGACCCTCAATGCTCCGGGCACGCTGCTGAGCTCGGTGAGTGCGGTCGGCGGGTCTTGCGGCGTGCAGTCGGTCCGGGACGCCTCGAGCGCCGGCGCCGACACCGGGATCGTCCGCAACACGGTCACGAACCAGAGCGCCGGCCCGCTGAGCGGCTCCGCCCTCGCGTTCACCCAGTCTTCCTCGGCGTACGTGTCGACGCTGAAGTCCTACACCGATCCCGAGACCTTCAGCATCGCCGCTTGGTTCAAGTACACCTCCGGCACCTCGGGCACGATCATCGGCTTCACCGACAACTCGATCAGCTCCGGCCAGTCGGTTGCGGACCGGGCGCTGTGGGTCAACGGCGGCAAGCTCTACTGGGGCGTCGCCCCCGGCGGCACGCAGAAGGAGGTCAGCGGCACCGCGTCCGCGGGCACCTGGCACCTGGCCGTCGCCGAGATCGGCTCGAGCGGTGAGCGGCTGTATCTCGACGGGTCGCTGCTGTCCTCGACGACGTCGGTGACCACGGCCGGTACCTACACCGGCTACTGGCACCTCGGCTGGGGCGGCGAGTCCGGATGGTCGAACGCGCCCTCCAACCTGTTCTGGCCTGGCTCGCTCGCCGATGTCGCCGTCATTCCCTCGCAGCTCTCGACGGCGCAGATCACGACCCTGTGGGGACAGACCAGCAACACGAACGAGCAGACGCAGATCAGCGCGCTCGGCCCGACCGCGTTCTGGCCGCTCGACGATGCTGCTACTGCGACCTACAGCGGGGCGGTTCCCGGAACCGGTCTCCCGCCGTTCGCAGACGCGAGCGGCAACGGCAACACGGGGGTCGGCAACGGATCGATCACCACGGGCGTCTCCGGTCCGCTCGGTGGCACCGCAGCGTCGTTCGACGGCAGTACGGCGTGGATGTCCACCACGAACCAGTACAGCGACCCTCATCCGCTGACGATTACCGCATGGTTCAAGACCTCGGTGGCGTCCGGGACGATCATCGAGTTCGCCAACATTCAGAACGGCCTGTCCGGCTTCACGACCTGGGACCGGCACATCTGGGTCGACTCGGCCGGCCACCTGGTCTGGGGCGTCTGGCCGAACCAGGAGGAGCAGGTCACGTCGCCCGGCTCCTACGCCGACGGCAACTGGCATCAGGTCGCCGCGTCGGTCGGCCCGGCCGGCCTCCTGCTCTACGTCGACGGCTCACTGGTCGCGTCCAACACGTCGGTGACGGTGCCGCAGGTGTTTGACGGCTACTGGCGGCTCGGTGACGGCAACGAGAACAACGTGTGGACCGACCCGCCGCCCAACGTCCTCTGGCAGGGCAGCCTGGCCCAGGTCGCGGTCTACCCGGCTCAGCTGACCGCGGCCCAGATCTCGGCGCTGACCACCCCGAGTACGGCGTCGGCGTACGAGTCCGCCGTACTCGCGCTGAACCCGACGTCGTTCTGGGAGCTCAGCGACGTTACGCCGTCCCTGACCCCCTGCGGCCAGGTCTACGCGACCATCCAGACCACGACCGGCTCGGTCGTGAACTGCGCATTCCCGGCCGGTAGCGGGGCCTGCCCGACGCCGAGCTCGGCCGCGACACTCGCCTCTTGGGGCAACGCATCGCTGTCCGGCCTGACGGCGGGCGGCAGCCAAACCGTCAATATCACCCTGGCGTCGGCCGGCGCGACCGCGCTGACCGGAGTCCATGTGAGCGGGACCATGTCGTTCACGGCCACGGGCGCCGGTTTCACGGCGGTCCTGAACCACAACTTCGGTCCGGTGACGCTGTGACCGCCCTGCTCACCGACGAAGCGCCGGCACCGCAGACCCAGGAAACCGGTTCCGAGCCGGCGCCTCGACGCTCGGTTGCCGTGCGCGCCTTCTGGTACGGCTCGATCGCCGTTCTGCTCGCGTTCCTCGCCACGGCCGGAGTCTGGACACTCACCGGCGGCCGCACCTACGTCGTCTCGACGCCGAGCATGAGCCCCAACGTGCCGGTGGGATCGCTGGTCCTCGTCCGGCCGGACCCGCCCGGCGGTCCGCACGTCGGCCAGATCGTCGCGTTCCATCCGCCGACCGAGCCGAACAAGACCTACACGCACCGGATCGTCAGGGTGAACCCCGACGGGACGTACTCCACGAAGGGCGACCTCGACTCGACGCCCGACGCCTGGGTGATCACGAAGAAGCAGATCATCGGCGTCGCGACGCACCACTTCAAGTACGTCGGCTGGCTGGTCCGCGCACTTCCGATGCTGGCGCTCGGAGCGGTTGCGCTCATGGGGGTCGTGACCTTCCTTCCGCGCAACCGTCGCCGGATCGCCTACTTCATCGGCGGCACGATCGTCGTATCGATCCCGATCCTGGTCCTGCACCCGCTGGTGCGGGGCGTCTTCGCCGGCTCGGGGTTGATCCGCGGGAAGATCCATGCGCTGGTGGTCAACACTGGTCTGCTCCCGCTGAAGTTCACGATGCCCGGTTCGCCCGCCCATCACGTGGCGTCGGGCTACCCCACCACCATGATCGCGACGCCTCCTCACCATGGCGCCTCGGCGATCACCGGTGTGGTCGGGCTGTCGCCGTTCGGCTGGGTGCTCCTGGTGCTGGTCTGCCTTTCGCCGCTGATCGTTGCGGTCGCGGTCCCGGCGGACTACTGGTTCGGCCCCGGGGACGACACCGACGAACTCACCGCCGACGCCCACGGATCTGACGCGGACGTGGCGGACGAGAGCCCGGCGCAACTGGAGGCGGCGGTGCCGGACGACCTTCCGGTGCTGTCCAGGATCCGGGTTCCGCTTCAGCGTCGCGGCTCGCGCGATGATCTGCCCTCGATCCCGCAGTCCTCGGTCGCGCGACCAACGAGTCCGCCACCCGCGATGCCGCTGGCGATCGCGCCGCCGCTCGATCCGGTATCCCCGGCGCCTTCCGAAGCCGCGGTCGAGGACGTGCAGCCGGTCGAGGACGTGCAGCCGGTTGAGAAGCCCGAGCCGGTCGCGAGCGAGCCGGCCTCACCGTCGCCGGCTCCCGCGGCCAAGCCGCGGGCTCGCAAGGCGGGTACGCCGACCCGGACCGCGACCACCCGGACCGCGACCACCCGGACCGCCAAGCCGCGTGCGGCAACGCCGCGGACAGTGACGGAGCGCGCCAAGCCGCGCTCGCAGAAGGTGTCGACCGACGCTGCGAAGCCGCGTCAGCCGCGGGTGTCATCGGACGCTGCGAAGTCCCGACAGCCGCGCACGAGCAGTGCTTCGACGAAGGCTCCGCAGCGTCGGTCGGCATCCGAGGTGCCGAAGCCGCGTCAACCTCGAGCGGCTCGCACCTCGCCGGCGCCTCGCACGACGGGCCGAGCCCGCGCGACCGCCAGTGCGGCCAAGCCTCGTCAGCCGCGCAAGGCCGCCGAGCTCGAGGACTGAGCGCCGGCCGGCAAGGTGACGGCGAAGCACGCGCCGCCCTCCGGTGCGTGTCCCGCCGACGCGGTGCCGCCGAGGCGCGTGGTCAGGGCTCCGACGAGGGCGAGCCCGAGGCCGGTGCCGACCCGGCGGATCCCCCGGTAGCGCTCGTAGAGCACCGACCGGTCGAACGCGACCGGAAGGTCCTCGTCGCGCAGGCCGGGTCCGCCGTCACGTACCTCGATCCGGGCCTCAGCCGGGCCGGCGTGCAGCGCGAGAACGATCGGCCGGCCGGCCGGGGTGACCCGCAACGCGTTCTCCATCAGCCCGTCGATGAGCTGGCGGACCCGGGTGGGATCGGTCCGGGCCACAGCCGGATCGGGTCGGCTCTCGACCCGGAAGTCCACGCCGACCTCTGCGCACCGCTGCTGCCACACCTGACCGGCGGCGAGCACGAGCGCCCGCAAGTCGACCTGGGACAGCTCGACCCGGAAGTCATGAGCCCCCAGGCGCGCCAGGTCGAGCAGGTCGGAGACGAGCCGGTCGAGGCGCTCGGCCTCGGCAAGGATCGTGGCCGCGGCCGGTTGGACGTCCTCGGCAGCGCTGACGCCGTCCGCGATCGACTCCGCGAAACCCCGGATCGCGGTCAAGGGAGTGCGCAGCTCGTGCGACACGGACAGCAGGAAGTCGCGCTCGCGGCGCTCGCTCACGGTTAACGCGGCGCCGAGCGCGTTCAGCGCGTCCGTCACCTCGGCGACCTCCTCGGGTCCCTCGGGTGGGATATGGACGTCGCGCTCACCAGCGGCGATCCGGCGGGCACCGGCCGCGGTCGCGTGCAGTGGCCGCGCGACGCGGCGCGCGAGCAGGACGCCGGCAAGCGCCCCGCCGAGCAGGCCGGCGAGCAACGCGAGCAGCTCAGCTCGACGGACCTTGCGGGCGATGTCCGATGGCAGTCCGGTCGGCTCGGCGAGAACGACGGCGCCGCCGCTCGCGAGCGGCCGGCCTTCGACGACCATGCGCCGGCCGGCGATCGTGCGGTCGCCGGAGATCGACGCTCCGTGTAGAAGCGCCGTGACATCGCTCGCGTCGACGGCGAGGTCGCCGCGAGTCGCGCCGTCGGTCGCAATCAGCTCGACCTGGATCGTGCCCGTCGATCGCGACCGCGCGCGCAGCCTGGTGAGCACCGGCGTACTCAGCACTTGTCGCGGCTCGAGGTTTGCTACCAGGTCGGCGTCCCTCGAGAGGCGATTGCTCTCGGACTGCGCGATGGCCGAACGCACGAGGCCGAGCGAGACGAGAGTGGCGACCAGTACGGCGACGAAAGCCACCGCGGTCGTCACGAGCCCGATGTGGACGGCGAGACCCTGGTGCCGGCGTCCGGTCATTGGCCAGCGGCGTACCCGACGCCGCGCACGGTCCGGATCGGGCTGTGCGGTCCGAGCTTTGCCCGCAGCTGGGCGATGTGCACGTCGACGGTCCGGCTCCCCGCGGACGCCTCGTAGCCCCACACCTGCGCGAGCAGCTGGTCGCGCGAGTACACCTGACCGGGCCGGCGCAGCAGGAAGGCCAGCAGCGCGAACTCGGTCGCGGTCAGCTCGACCTCGTCCCCTGCGACCCGTGCCAGGTGGCGGTCGAGGTCGAGCGTGACCGCTCCGAGTGTCATCGTGTGGGGCGTCGCGGGAGCGGCCCGCCGAAGGATCGCCTTGACCCGCGCGACCAGCTCACGTGGGGAGAACGGTTTGGTCAGGTAGTCGTCGGCACCGAGCTCGAGCCCGACCAGGCGATCCACCTCGTCACCGCGCGCTGTGACGATGAGCACCGGCGTCCAGTCGTCGGCGGCTCGAAGCGTGCGGCAGACGGCCAGCCCGTCCATCGTCGGCAACCCGATGTCGAGAACCAGCGCGACCGGACGCAGCCGGCGAGCCGCGGCGAGGACGGCGGCGCCGTCGGTCTCGACGTGTACGCCGAACCCCTCGCGCGAAAGATAGAGCCGCTCCAGGTCGGCGATCGCGGACTCATCCTCACCGACGAGGACGAGTCCGCGACTCGCGGGGGCGGCGTCGCTCATAGTCAGAACCGTAGGCGGCGCACGCCATTCAACCGGTCAGGCAGCGCTGGACGCGCGGCGCACGCCACGGATCGCGCGGGCCGTCTTCGTCCCGTTGCTGTCGATGGCGATCACCCAGGCGTGGTCACCGGTGATGATGTCGGACTCGGGGATCTTGTGGCCACGCGAACGCACCTTCGTGGCCTGCGTCACCGTGTAGCTGTCGGTGGTGCCGTCGCTGCTCTGCAGGGTGATCGAGGTAGCGGAGACCGCGGTGACCTTGCCCTGCTGGACGTCAACGGTGACCGGTCCGCCCTTTGCCCGCAGGACGAACTCGCCGTGCAGCAGTCGTCGCAGCAACGGATGGCGGCGGGCGCCGACGAGCAGCCGGCCGTGGGTCGAGGCGGTCAAGGTCGCCGCGCTCGCCGGCGTGGACGGCGTACCGCCGGACGAGTCGGCGTACGCGACGCCGCCTGCGCCCAGGCCGATCACGGTGACCCCGGCAACCGAGGCGGCGATGCGGTGTCGTACGGACATGGGAGCTTCCTTTCGGTATGGGCCCGGCCGCGCGAGGGCGGCGCGCTGATCCGGTGATGTGGAGTTGACGCTTCGAGGGAACCTCGTCGGGGTGCAGGGCGGGTTCGGCCAATGTTCGGATCAGGTAAATCCGCCCGGCGCGGGTGCCGCGATCACAACCCGCCGGCGACCCGCAACACCGCGCCGGTCACGTACGACGCCTCCGGGCCGAGCAGCCACTCGACGGCGGCGGCGATCTCGGCCGGCTCGCCGGTACGCCGAAGCGGCGCCTGGGCGGCGATGCGGTCCGGCCGGCCCGCGTTGCCGGCCGCCGCGTGCAGGTCCGTGCGTACGGTGCCCGGCGCGACGGCGTTGACGCGTACGCCGTCGGGCCCGACCTCCTTGGCGAGGCCGGCCGTGAAGGCGTCGACGCCGGCCTTGGCCGCGGCGTAATAGACGTACTCGTGAGCTGAGCCGATGGTGGCCGCGGCAGAGGAGATGTTGACGATTGCGCCGCCCGCCCCGCCGCGCCGGGTGGACATCGAGCGCACGGCGAGGCGGGAGCAGAGGACGACCGCGGTCAGGTTGACCTCGATGCCGCGGCGGATCACCTCGGGCGGGGTGTCCGCAAGGTCGCCGGCTTGGGCGATCATGCCGGCGTTGTTGACCAACCCACTGATCCTGCCCAGCTCCTGTTCGGTTTCGCGGAACAACCAGTCGACCTCGGCGTCCACGCCGACGTCGGCGCGGACGGTGATCGCCCGGCCGCCCTTCGAGAGCACGGCTTCCAAGCTGCGTTCGGCGGCGGCATGGTCATGGTGGAAGTTCAACGCCAGGTCGTGGCCGGCGTCCGCGAGCCGGAGCGCGATCGCGGCGCCGATCCCTCGACCGGCACCGGTGATGACGGTCACCGGGCGAGCAGGAGCACTCATCCGGTCATCCTGCCGCGATTGCGCGCCCGGCGGTCAAGCCGCCCGGTCGTCGACTATGCCGACAGCGGGGGCTCGACAGCAGCCGCCTGGCCGCCGCCGGGGTCGCGATGCGGAACCAGCCGCGCCATCAGCCCGGAGGACGCGCCGACTGCACTGAGCTGACGCCCGGTCGAGCCCGGCCGGGACGAGTCGTCGGTGTGCAGCTCGATCAGCCCCTCGTCGGCGAGAGACTTCACCGCCCTGCGGATGCTTTCGATCCGCGACCGCGACGGCGACTGCCCGGCGATCGCGATCACGGGGACGTAGGCCTCCGGCTCGCCACGGGCCTGGGCCTCGTCCTCGAACCTGAGCAGGAACTCCAGCACCTGCAGCTGGATCCGTCCGTGACCGCGGCTCATCGGCCTTCACCGGCGGCTGTCGATGGTCGATCGAGTAGCCATGGGGGTGCGCAGCGGCTGCCACGCGCGCCTCGCTGCGCAATCACACCCAGGCAGGGACGGCCATGACGGCGCCGTGCAGAATGCCCCAAACCGCGCCTTACGTCGAAAAAGGCCGTGGCAGCCACGGTCATCCCTTGTGCCTCCCTTGACTGGCCAGCGCACAATACCTTGACTCATCGAGTCAAGCCGGTGTCAACACTCCCAGCCGGTGTCAACAGTTGGAAACTCGGAGGGAAAACCATGGCCAAGTCGGCCCGGATCGCCATCACGCTGCTTTCGTGTGTCTCCCTGTCGGTGCTCGGCACGGCGGGTGTCGCATCAGCTCACCCGAAGCACGCCAAGCCGGTCATCGTGAAGGTGCACAAGGCGACCACGGGTCACCGCATGCACTCCAACGGCGACGCGTGGTGCTGCTGAGCGTCAGACCAGCTGGGTGACGCGGGTCGTGGCGCGGAGACCAAAGGCGGCCGCCGCGCCGCGATAGGCGTCACGCGCACTTGCTGCGTCACCGACCTCGTCGAACAACGCACCGAGCTCGAACCACAACGCGGCGGCGGCACGATCGGCGCCGATTGCGGTGAGCGCCGCGACGGCACTGCGGTAGCGCCGCCTGGCCTCGTCGCGGTTGCCGCGCTGGTGCTCGACGATGCCGAGGATCGCGGCTGCCTCGGCTTGGACGAACGGGCCTTGGTCGGCCACCTGACCGAACGCCTGGTTGGCGAGTTGCTCGGCACCGTCGGCATCGCCGGCCGCCAGCCTCGCGCGGGCAAGGACGACATCGCAACGCGCGAGATCGACCGAGCTCCCGTCGGCGTCTCCCAGGTCGCGCCGCGCGGTCCGGACGTGCTGTTCGGCTGCCGCGGCATCGGGCGGACTCTGCTTCAGGAGAAGCAGGCCGTACTGCTGCCGTAACCGAGCGAGCGAGCGGATGTCGTCGGTGTCCGCCATCAGTGCGAGCGCCTTCTCGGCCAGCCGGATGGCTTCGTCGAGCTCGCCGCGTCGTGACGCGATGATGCTGGCGTTCCAGTACGCCGAGGCGCGGGCGGTTGGGGACTGCAGCCGCTCCGCCGCGGTGATCGTCGCCCGGCACAGCTGCAGGGCGTAGAGCTCGTCGCCGCGCTCGTAGTACGCCCCGATCAGGCTGACCGCGAGCCGGACGGCGTCCTCGGTGCCCTCCAGGCCGAGCTCACGAGCGTGCCGTAGTGCGGTCTCGCCGACGTCGATGCTGCGCGAGAGGTCCCCGCCGTCGCGGTAGCAGCGGCACAAGGCGATGACGGCAGGCAGCCAGAGCCGGCCGCCCCGGTCGGCAGCGATCTGCTCGAAGGCGGTCGCCGCCTCCTCGAGCCGACCGACCGCCTCGAGGCTGCGCGCGTGAATCCATTCGGCCTCGAGCCGCAGCGGGCCGAGCTCGTTCGCGGAGTCGGTCAGCAGCTTCGCGACCTGGGTCTCGGCGTCGGCGGCTTCACCGGAGTTGAGGGCCAGCTCCGCATAGCGCAGCTGCAGGCGGACTTCCTCGGCGTACTGCGGCTCGACTCCGGTCACGAGGAACTCGACGGTCGTCCCGAGCCGGTCCGCGAGCAGCTGTGCCACCCTCGGTTCGGGCCGGCGCTGTCCGGCCTCGATGCGCGAGACGTACGCGCCGGAGATATCGGTGCCGGCAAGGGTCTCCTGGGTCATCCCGCGAGCGACGCGAGTGGCTCGCAGTCGTTGACCGAGCTTGGCGAGGTCGACCGACGCCAGTTGGGCACCCGGCGCATCACTCATCTGCTCTCGCCTACCTCACTTGTACGCACGACCCCGCCCCGTCAGCGCCCCCAGGGGGCTGGATGCGCGCACAACAGAAACGACGGAGATCCGGCCGTGGACGTTGTGAGCATTGGTGACCGTACACGATTGGCCCTGCTGCGCAATGGAGATCACAGATATTGCCTAACCGTGGAGTGTCGTCCCTTTTTGACCGATTTTCTGGGCTTATTAGCCGCGCGGAATCAGCCTTGACCAGGCAAGCCCTCGGAGCCGCCGGACGGCGATTTCACCCGTTTGGCGGAGTGCTGAGCGATCTCGGCTGGTTGACCTCCGCCGCCCGGACAATCGGCCGGGCCGGCTCGCCGAACTCGTCCATGAACGCGTTCAGCACCGACCAGGCCCAGGTGTCGGTCCGTCGCCAGGCCAAGCGCAGCGCCTCGATGTCTTTCCAGCCGCGCACGAGTCGCGCATTGTCGGGATTGCGGTCGTCCTCTTTGATCGCCATCCACCGCCCGTCGGCCAGCCGGAAAACCTTGAACACCTGCTCCTCGCCGCTTTCCAGGGCCGGTCCGAAGCGCTCCCGCAAGGCGCCGGCGAGCTCCTCGAGCCGCGCGGGGATCTCGCGGTCCCGGGCGCGCAGGTCCGCGACGT
Source organism: Mycobacteriales bacterium (assembly GCA_035504215.1). Lineage (NCBI taxonomy): Bacteria > Bacillati > Actinomycetota > Actinomycetes > Mycobacteriales > Mycobacteriales bacterium. The sequence continues at coordinate 7,461 of DATJSI010000136.1, read as the reverse complement.
ACGCCTCGATCGCGCGGACATAGCGGCGCGCGGCCGCGGCGAGCTCGGTCGGCGAGCTGCCCCCGCCGGTGGACGCGTCATGCCAGCCGGTCTCCGCCGCCGTGTACTCCGCGACGACGCCCGAAGGGTCCGCCATAGCGGCAGTGTCCTCCGTACCCGCGGCCTAACGCACGCTTTGACCCGCCGTGACCGGCCTGGGTGATTGGCCCACCGAGTTCGGGGAACGCTGCCCATGACGGAGGATCCCCCGCTCCGCCATCACGGCTTTACCGGCGGAGCAAGGATTCACGACCGACGGACAGGATGGATGGCCGGAGCGACGGTGACGCCCAACAAGCCGGGTCGCGAGGGGCGGGGCGTGGCCGGCGTACGCCGGCTCATCGGAGCGCCCACCGTCAGGCCGGACGCTTCGTCGGTCGACGGGCTCTCGCTCGCGCTGGCTCCTCAGCCGCACGCGGCCGCGTCCGCTCGCGAGTACGTTCGCGTCTTCTGCCGCATGCCCGGGCTCGGCGAGGTTTGCGAGTCCGCGGTTCTCGTCGTGAGCGAACTGGTGAGCAACGCGCTTCGACATGCCGACACTCCGATGGTTCTGCTCCTGCGGATCGACGGGCCCATGCTGCGCATGGAGGTCGCCGACCGGTCGCCGATGTTCGTGCGGCCGCACCGCGCCGAGTTGCTGCGGGAGAACGGGCGGGGTCTGGCCATCGTCGCCGCGCTTGCGGCTCGTTGGGGCGTCGATCTGACCGACAGCGGAAAGAGCGTCTGGGCAGAGCTCGCGATCTGAGACCCGCGACCCAAGAGCCCTCGGGAGGGAAAAGAGCCCCCGGGAAATTGGGAAAAGAGCCCCCGGGAAATTCGATCTCGCGCCGGAGCGGCTCAGCCGAGCCGGTCTCCGGTGGGATGCCCGTGCTCGTCCTCGACCTGCAGGGGGAGGGAGTGGTCCCCGACGTACGTGCCGAGCATGCGGATGGCAAGACTGCGGGTTCTCAGACCGCTGACGACCACCTGTCCGGTCGCATCGGAGATCCGCCAGGTCCTGGCCGTCGGCGGCGCCGCCTCGCGGGGGCGCACGATGGTGGCTCCGGGGTACGAGTTGTTGGGGTTCATCTGGCTCACCTCGTGGGTCGGGAGGGAGCCTGCGTGACCCGGGTCCGCGAACTACCCGCAGGGAGCGCCGGCTTCCTGTACGTCGAGACGATGACCGCTATGCGGTCGGCTTAAACCCGCTCGACCCACCTGTGCGCCCGCTCTGAACTGCTGCTGAACCCGTGAACTGCGAGTGCGCGCTGTTCCGTCCGAGCACTGTGCCGGGCCGGCCACCGGCATGATCGACGTGTGACATCCTCGCGGCGTCCCACCTTGCGCGAAGTTGCGCAGGCCGCCGGGGTGTCGATCAAGACGGTGTCCCGGGTGGTCACCGGCGAGGCCAACGTCTCGCCGGAGCGGTCCGCGCGGGTCACCGCCGCGATCGAGCGGCTCGGCTACGTCCCGGACCCGTTCGCCAGCAGCCTGCGGCGAAGCGACCGCCGGACCGGGACCGTCGCCGTACTCGTCGAGGACCTCGCCAACCCGTTCGCGGCCTCCTTGCACCGCGCGGTGGTCGACGTGATGCGCGATCACGGCATCGTGACGCTGTCCGCGAGCACGGATGACCAACCTGCTATCGAGCGCCAAGCCGTGGCGGCCTTTCTGTCGCGGCGGGTGGACGGCCTCATCGTCATGGCGAGCCCGTCGGCCGCGCGGTGGCTGGACAGTGTCGTGGGCGGTGCAGCTCCGATCGTGCTGGTCGACCGGCCGGTGCGGGGGGTGGTCGCGGACGTCGTGCGATCCGACCATCGTGGCGGCGCACGGCATGCCACCGAGCACTTGTTGCTCCAGGGTCATCGACGGGTCGCGTTCCTTGGTGGCCGTCGCTCCTCGTTCAGCGCACGGGAGCGGTTGGCGGGCTTCCGCGCAGCGATCACTGCGTCCGGTGTCGCTACGGCCGTCGTGGAGCTGGGGCTGGCAGGGTCCGATGCCGCGGAGGCGGCCGTCCGCCGGCTCGCCTCCGGACGGGCGGCGCCGACCGCGTTCTTCACTGCGCAGAACCTGCTCACCCTCGGCGCCGTCCGGGCGCTGCGTGGCATCGGTCACCAGCACGAGATCGGGTTGCTCGGCTTCGACGACATCCCGGCGGGCGACCTGCTCGACCCCGGCATCAGCGTGCTTGCCCAGGACCCCGCCCGGATCGGAGCGATCGCCGCGAACCGGGTGCTCGCCAGGCTCGACGGTGACAACTCACCGGCCGACCTCACCCTCGTCGACGTGTCGCTCATCGCGCGCGGGTCCGGCGAGATCGCGCCGTCGCGGAAGGGCCGTCCCTGACGCCCGGCACGGTGTGAGCAAGATCACCCGCCCCTGGGCTGACAACGTTGTCAATGCGAGCCGATCATAGAGGTGAAAGTCCGAACCTCGATGTGGGAGCTGAGATGTTGAACACCTTGCTCGCCGGCAGGGGCAAGGCGCGCCGTGGCATTGCCCCGGCGGTCGCCCCCATGGCAAGCGCCGACCCTGCGGGACTGACCGACGCCGACCGTGACGCATACATCTGGCTGGTCAACCAGGCGGTCGAGGCCGGCCGGGATGATGTGGTGACCGAGCTGTCGCGGTCCTGCGAACCGCAGGCTTGCGTCGCGGTCGCCGGCTGACGGCAGGCGAACGGCTCAGCCGGCAGCGGCCGGCGTCGCGTCCGCGATCGTGTCCCAGTCGTGCATGCGGCGGACCGCATCCGCACCGAGCGCGGCGATAACAGCGGTCGCGAGGGCCTCGATGAGCACGAGGACCGCGACCGTCGTGTCGAACGGCGAAGGCGCGTCCACCCGCACCGGAAGCACGAGGTGGGAGAACGAGGAGATGGGCGACAGCAGCACGTCGGTGAACAACACGATGGTGGCGCCGCGGTTGGCGGCGCTGCGGGCGAGCTCCGCGACGTCGGCGTCGTAACGCTTGACGTCCATCACGATGAGGACGTCGCGCCGACCGACATCCAACAGTGCTGAGTGCCGGTCTCGAGGCCGGCTGGGGAACATCTGCACGTCCTTGCGGGCCCTGCTGAGGTGATGCTGGAGGTACTCGGCGAGCAGCCCCGTGATCCGGCCGCCGAGGAGCTTCACCGGGCGTCGCGGGTCCGCGAGCAACGCGACCGTCGCGTCGAACTCGGACCCGGGAATCGTGTCTCCGACGCTGCTCACCACGCGCGTCGCCGCATCGAGCATTCGTCCGAGCGTGCCCGGCTCGGTCCAGGTCCGATCACCGTGGTCGATGCGGTACGCCGGACCGGACGAGCGTGACGCGAGTTCGTCTCGCAACGCCGATTGGAACTGCGGGTACCCGTTGTAGCCGAGCTTTTGCACCAGCCGTACGACCGTGGCCGAGCTGGTGCCGGACGCACCGGCGAGGTCAGCGACCGTGCTGAGCCCTGCGACTGGATAGCCGGCCACGAGGGTGCGGCCCACCCGGCGCTCGGCAGGCGTCATCAGCGCCACGCTGCGCCGGATGCGGTCGGCGATCGAGGCAAACGCGGGTTCCTGACCCGCCCCATTGGCTTGGGCGGTCATGCCGACTCGGCGGTCTCCAGGCGGCCCGAAACAGCCACCACACCCAACGGATGCACCTCCCAGTCGCCGGTGGTGAGATCGACGTCCATCACTACCTCGGCGGGCAGGTCGACCCATCGCTCGTTCGGCAGGCCGGACGAGCCGATCACCAACGTCTCGCCGACGTACCGGTAGCTGAGCCGGAAGTAGTCCTCGGTGTGGTCGGCCGGCATTCCGGCCGGGTCGGGGAACAGCTCGACCAGGTCGTCCAACGGGGGTTGCGCGCCGCGCAGCCCATGCACCGCGAGCAGCCGGGTCGAGGAGAGCATCATCGCGTTGATGCTGACCGCGCCGCACCGGTCCGCGATCGTCTGCGCGGCGAGCTGCACCCCGCGGACGATGTCACCCGTTTGCTCAGCGGACTGCAGCACGAGGTGGAAATAGCGCTCGCTGTCGGTGGTCCCTGCCAACGACTCGCGGTGTCGGGTCGTCAGCAGCCGCTCGATCCCGTCGCTGCCTCGCACGAAGCCGTTATGCGCGAACGCCCAGCCGTCGGCGACGAACGGGTGGGTGTTGTCGGCCACGACCGGGTAGCCGGCGGTGGCCCACCTCAGATGCAGGAAACCGGCGGTGGCCGCGACGTTGGTGGCGGCGGTGTCGAAGTCCGGGTCGACCGCGGCGGATGCTACCGAGCGTCGTACGCGCGGAGACCCCGCGGCGTCCGGGTCGGCCCACGTCATCCCCCACCCGTCACCGTGCACGCGAGCCAGGTCACGGAAGCCGGTGTAGGTCGCCTCGCCCACCGCGGTTCGCAGCGAGCGGGGCTCTGGCCCGACATAAGCCAGCAAGCGGCACATACGGATCACCCTGTCCGAACTGTCAGCCGACCATTGCCAGCGGCGATGGCGGCTCGTACATTACAGCAACGACCTAGCAACGCGTTCCTGAAACAATTGGTACAGCCGTGCGCGGAGGCCTCATGACCGGTCCGGTAGCCCTGCCGGAGAGTTGCCGCTATCTGATGGGTGCGGTTGTCGACTCCGCCGGCGTCATCCGCGGCAAGCAGGTGGATCGGCGGCGAGCGGACGTGTTCGGCTCGGTTGGTCTGGGCGCGTCCCCGTCTTGGGGCGTCTTCTGCATCGACGACGGCATCGCGTTCACCCCGTCGTTCGGCGTGGTGGGTGACATGCGGTTGCGCGCCGATCTGGCTGCGGTCGCCGATCTCGGTGACGGCCTGGCGTGGGCGCCGATCGACCTCATCACCCAGGACGGCGAGGAGCTCCCGCTGTGTTACCGCGGTGCCGTGCGCAGGCAGGTGGCGGCGGCGGCCGGGCACGGACTCGCGGTGCAGAGCGCGATGGAGATCGAATGCGTGCTCTTCGACGAGACGGGCGATGCCGTCGCAGGAAGCGGCGGACCGTCGTACGGCATCCGGCCGCTGCTCGAGCAGTCGGCCTTCGTCGAGGACGTGTACGAGAGCTTCGAGCGCGCCGGTCTCGAGATCGAGCAGCTACACGCGGAGTACGGGCCTGGTCAGTTCGAGCTGTCGCTCGCTCCGGCCGACCCATTGCGGGCCGCGGACAGCAACGTCCTTGCCCGGATCCTGCTCTGCCGGGCCGGCCGCCGACACGGAATCACGGTCTCGTTCTCCCCGCAGCCGATCGCGCGCGCGGTCGGCAGCGGCATGCACGTGCACCTCTCTTTCGCGCGCGACGGCGTGCCGCTGCTGTCGGGTGGCGATGGCCCGGCGGGCCTCACGAGCGAGGGCGCGGCGATCGTCGCGGGGCTGGTCGACGGCCTACCGGAGGCGATCGGCGTGCTGGCACCTTCGCTCCTGTCGCACCTGCGCCTGCAGCCGCAGCACTGGTCGGGCGCCTTCGCCTGCTGGGGCGTCGAGAACCGCGAAGCCGCCGTCCGGCTCTGCCACGCCACGGCGGGCAACCCGCGCGGTGCCAACGCAGAGGTGAAGCCAGTAGACGGATCGGCGAACCCGTACGTCGTTCAGGCCACCCTCGTCGGCCTGGCGCTGGACGGATTGGAACGCGGCCGGGCGTTGCCGCCGGCGGTCGATGTCGATCCGGCCAGCCTCGACGAGGCCACCCTCAATGAGCTTGGTGCCGTCCCGATCGGACGAGACCAGGAAACCGGCATCGACCGGCTCGAAGCCTCGAGGCGCATGACCGACATCCTCGGCGCGCCGCTCGTCGAGGCGCTCGTTGCCGTCCGTCGACATGAGCTCGGCCTGGCGAAGAACGACGAACTCGACAGCCTGGTCCGGCGGTTCAGATTCGCATGGTCCAGCTGACCTCCGATGCGGCGCACTGCCCCGCCGCTTCTGCAGAAAGGATCGACCAGCATGGCCGTCATTGAAGAGCAGGCGACCTACGTCAGGCCCCGGCGCAACCTCAAGCTCTGGGGGGCGATCGGCCTTTCGCTCGGCATCGTCGGCCCCACCCTCGCGATGGCCGGCAACGGCCAGGTCACCGTCGCATCGGTCGGTAAGTCCGTGCCGTTGGTGTTTCTGTTCGGAGCGGTCGGCATCGGCATCATCGCGCACGGTTTCATCCGGCTGACCCAGCGTTACAACCACGCGGGCAGCGCCTACGCGCTCGTCGGCGTCACGGTGGGTCCGCGGGCCGGCTTCTTCTCCGGCTTCGCGATCATCGGCACCTACACGATGTTCTGCAGCTGCTGCGTGGCTGCGGTGAACAGCTTCCTCAACGCCTTCATCGCGGCGGCGCAGAACGAGCCCGCTCATCCGTTCCGGGTGCCGTGGATCTGGACGATCCTGGTCTGCGTCGCGCTCTCGGCGTTCTTGAACACGCGAGACCTGCGGTTGGTCACTCGCATGCTGCTCGCCATCGAAGGCATTGGCGTTCTCTGCATGACAATCCTGAGCATCGTCATCTTCGCCAAGGGCGGCGCCAAGGCCACCGGGATCGACGGCGGCGTCTTCTCGCTGAGCCACGTCAGCTTCTCCACCGTCGTGGCGGCAGTCGTGGCCGCGTTCCTGTCGTGGGCCGGGTTCGAAGGCTGTGCAGCGCTGGGCGAGGAGACCGACGACCCGACCCGGAACATCCCTCGCGCGCTCACCGGATCGATCGTCTTCACCGGCATCCTCTTCGTGATCGTGATGTTCGCGCAGACCGTGGGCTTCGGCACCAACGCGGCCGGCCAGAAGGCGTTCACGTCATCGGGCGACTCCCTGTCCGTGCTGTCGCACAACTACATCGGGCTGTGGTTCTCCCTGGTGATCTCCTTCGCTGCCGTCATGTCGGCGTTCGCCTGCCACCTGGCGTCGTCCGCGACCGCGGGCCGGCTGCTGTTCGCCTATTCGCGGGACGGGTTCGGACCGAAGCCGTTCGGCCGGCTGACTGGTCCGCATCAGGCGCCGATCAACGCCATCTACACCGTGCTCGCGTTTGCGCTCGTCGCCAACGTCATCTCGTGGGCGAGCGGCCGCCCGGTGCTCGGTACCGGCGACCCGTCGCTGGACAGCTACTTCTACTTCGCCACTATCGGGGCGATCATGCTGATGATCGCCTACCTGATGGTTGAGGTCGGCGCGGTCATGCATCTGTACAAGGTGCGAATCGCCGAGGTCATCGTGCCGTTGGTCGGCATCGCAATCATCGTGCTGGTCTTCTACTACAACCTGAAAGGCCAGCACACGATCAAGGCGCCGCCCTACATCGCGTTCATGTGGGCCGGTCTCGGCCTGGTCATTGCCTGGGCCGCTCCTGGGCTTGCACAACAGGTCGGTCGCAAGCTGGCGCAAGAGCTCGATGAGCCGGCCGGCAAGGATCTCCCCATGGAACTCGGTGAGGGCCTGGCCAGCGGGTCGGGTTCGTGACCTCAACAGCCCCGTTCGGTACGTCGCTGCACC